>NZ_JAYGHE010000011.1:0-49825 GCF_034931145.1 Nostoc sp. UHCC 0252
TCTAATAAAGATTACCAAGTTCAGAGAGTGAGCGATAGCCACCCTTTTAACAATCACAATCCTTCTTCTTCGTCAGCTTCCTCGCCTATCAGTGGAGCCTGCGAACTATGACGTACATGAAGCACAAAAACAGTATCTTCTCGAATAGCAAACAAAATTCGGTACTTATTTCTGGACTTACCATAAATAAGTTGACGGATTTCTTCAGAAAGTGCATCATTTTCTGTAGCTAAAGCGCAACGTAGAGGCTTTTCTTGCAGAGTCGCAATAGTATCCATCAACTCCCGAAACCATTTATCTGCATAAACTGGGTTACGCTGTCTCAACCAAGAGTAAGCAGTATCAATTTCAGCCTTTGCAGTCTGAGTTACCCTAACTTGAAATGCCATACTTTTGTTGCATTTCTTGCTCAAATTCGCTAAGGGTAGTGGTTCTACCAGCCTCTACATCTTCAAGTCCCTGTTTAATTCCGGCGATTGCTTCTAATCTTTCCAATGCATCCAGCAATTTTTGGTAAGATTCTGCATCTTGAACCACAAGTTCGGCTTTACCATTAACTGTCAGCACTACAGGTTTGCCTGTCTGCTTCATCTGCTGTAGGAATTCCAAGGTATTGCGCTTAAAACTAGAGAGTGAATGGATGTCTCGACTGATATTTAGCATAGATTTGATTATGCATTAAACTTGCACTCAATTTAATGCTATATCGAAAGCTTCCGTCCAGTAGAAATTTGTATTGCAGGATAACAACATTGTTTATTGTTACGCCCCTACTGCGTTTTACTTGAGAAAAATCGCACATCGCGCTAGTCTTCATGGACGTAACTGCACGCTGTAACATTAAGCGATGACAAATCAACTCTCTGTGAAAATTCCCTCTTGTACTTGGAGCCGTCCTATCGGTTTAGGCTGGGACAAACCTTATACCGTCCGCTACGCAAGTAATATCGATGATGGCCCTTGGCATGGTATGCCTTTAGGTGGCTTTGGTGCAGGTTGCATCGGTCGTTCTTCACGGGGCGATTTTAACTTGTGGCACATCGATGGCGGTGAGCATACCTTCAAAAACGTTCCCGCTTGTCAATTCAGTGTGTTTGAGTCCAATAGCATATCTTCCCAAGCCTACGCTTTATCTACCCAAGCGCCCGATGATGACACTCTCAAAGCGTGGCAGTGGTATCCGACAACTCTCGCCACAGAGGGAACGGGCAATTATCACGCGCTATATCCATGTAGCTGGTTTGTGTATGAAAATGTATTTCAAGCACAGTTGACTTGTGAGCAGTTTTCCCCGATTTGGGCAGGTAATTACCAAGAAACTAGCTATCCTGTGGCAATATTCCTCTGGAATGCCTACAACCCCACAGATGCACCGATTACTCTCAGCATCATGCTCACTTGGCAAAATATGGTGGGCTGGTTTACAAACGCTCTCAAATCTCCCGAAGTGCGGGTGCGCGATGATGGTAGTCCGGTTTACGAATACCAACCGCGCTGGGGCGAAAGTCAAGGAAACTATAACCAGATAGTTGAAACTACACAACAGTTTGGTTGTGTTTTAGGTCGGGTTGGTAGTGATGCTTTGCAAGAAGGTGATGGAACTTGGTGTATTGCTACAGTTAAGCATCCCCAGGTGGAAGTATTTCACCACACTCGCTGGAATCCTGAAGGTACGGGTGATGAGGTGTGGCAAAGCTTTGCAAAAGATGGTTCTTTGCCCAATTATATAGATGCAAATCCAGTAGGAGAAGGTGAACAATTAGGGGCTGCGATCGCAATCCGCTTTACTCTCCAACCAGGTGAAACTCTCGAAATCCCCTTTGTCCTCGCTTGGGATTTGCCAATCACAGAATTTGCCGCCGGGGTTAATTATTACCGCAGATATACAGACTTTTTTGGTAAAAATGGAAACAACGCCTGGGCGATCGCATCGACTGCGCTACAAGAATACCAAAGCTGGCGATCGCAAATTCAAACTTGGCAAAAACCGATTCTCGACCGGGAAGATTTACCCAACTGGTTTAAAATGGCTCTATTTAATGAGCTTTATGACCTCACTAGCGGCGGTACTCTCTGGAGTGCAGCATCAGAACTTGACCCCATCGGTCAGTTTGCGGTGCTGGAGTGCTTAGATTACCGTTGGTATGAAAGTCTAGATGTGCGATTATACGGCTCTTTTGCCCTACTGATGCTGTTTCCAGAACTGGAAAAGTCGGTAATGCGGGCATTTGCAAGGGCGATTCCTCAAGGTGATGATACACCTCGAATAATTGGCTATTACATGACAATTAAGGCAGAAAGCCCGATCGCAGTTCGCAAAGTCGCAGGTGCAACACCCCACGATTTAGGCGCACCAAATGAACACGTTTGGGAGAAAACCAACTACACCAGCTATCAAGACTGCAATTTGTGGAAAGATTTGGGTAGCGATTTTGTCTTGCAAGTATACCGTGATTTTCTGCTCACGGGTGCTGACGATGTAGAATTCCTGGCAGATTGCTGGAGTGCGATCGTTCAAACCCTCAACTACCTGAAAACCTTTGACATTGATGGCGATGGAATTCCCGAAAATTCTGGTGCGCCTGATCAAACCTTTGATGATTGGCGGTTACAGGGTGTCAGTGCCTATTGTGGTGGGTTGTGGTTAGCGGCGCTAGAGGCTGCGATCGCAATTAGCGATCTTTTATTAACTCACAAACTTGGCGACCTTGGCGGCTTGGCGGTTCAAAAATCCATCT
This sequence comes from Nostoc sp. UHCC 0252, assembly GCF_034931145.1. Taxonomy (NCBI): domain Bacteria; kingdom Bacillati; phylum Cyanobacteriota; class Cyanophyceae; order Nostocales; family Nostocaceae; genus Nostoc; species Nostoc sp. UHCC 0252. The sequence goes on from NZ_JAYGHE010000011.1 coordinate 2,739, forward strand.
ATGAAGCTTGGTTAAAACAATCTCGCCCCATCTACAATGAAAAACTTTGGAATGGGCAATATTACAAACTTGATAGTGAAAGTGGTTCCGATGTAGTCATGGCAGACCAATTGTGCGGACAGTTTTATGCTCGTCTGCTGGACTTACCAGATATTGTACCGAGCGATCGCGCCCTTTCTGCCCTGAAAACTGTTTATGATGCCTGCTTTTTAAAATTTTGCAATGGAGAATTTGGTGCTGCTAATGGTGTTCGTCCTGACGGTTCACCAGAAAACCCTAAAGCTACTCATCCCCTAGAAGTTTGGACGGGGATAAACTTTGGGCTAGCGGCTTTTCTTGTGCAAATGGGAATGAAAGATGAAGCCTTGAGGTTAACACAGGCTGTAGTGCAGCAAATTTATGACAATGGTCTGCAATTTCGTACCCCTGAAGCTATCACCGCAACTGGTACTTTCCGCGCTAGCACTTACTTACGGGCAATGGCAATCTGGGGAATTTACTTAGTTATTAATTGATTAGCTATCAAAATGGTTCTCGTTTTGATCAAATACACTTTGCTCTCTCTCCAAACCTTTTCTTAAAAGGAGAGAGGCTTTAAATCTTACTCACCTTCCATTGCAGAGAAGGGGCTGTTCATGTTAGGTCTGTATTCCATACAATTCAAAACCCCTGTAGTACAGCGTTTTTCAGGTAAATGAAGTACATGGGTAGGGGCACAACATTGTTGTGCCCTTATGATCATCTGTACCTCACCAAGTTTCAATCTGCCGTATATGCATTGCCAAAAGTAGCCTATCTTTATCTGAAAAAGCAGAGTCTAGATTTGTGATTTTTCGCGTGTTTCCGGAAGCGAAGGAAAATTTCAGTAATGGTAAGAGTTAAAGCATTGAGAATTTCAGACTACTCTATGCCGACTATATCTTTGTTTTAGACCGAGGTATTCTTGTTGAGCAAGGCACTCATTACAAACTCATAGCAATTGGTGGTTTTTACTAGCATTTAGCGCAACGCCATAGTATCTGTAATCTCAGCTTAAGAAATTTTTTAAATATTAAGATACATAGAAGTTACTGCTGAAGAAAATTAAAAGTATTATGTATTAATTAAATTTATATATGTTAACAGGTTTATTAATATTTTATAGACTAAAACTGCTGTGTATTTTTTATCAAAGCCACCCTACTACAATTTTAATTTAAATTGATAAAGATTAAAGCTAGTTACTTATAGTAGTTTTTGAAAATTTTAGGCTATATGTCATTACTAGCTAATGCTCATGAAGTATTCATGAGCAGTTTACAATGAATTTATTTATATACGCTGAAGTTGTAGTTCTTGTAAATCAAGAAACATCGGGATGATAAATATCGTTATTCCATTGAACCGATTAAAAAATATGTTCAATGCTATGGCTGTGAACGTTTTTAGTCTTTAGATTTTACTATTTTTAGAAGTTGTTTTACATCATAGTTAATGGTAATATTTTCTAGTGACTCGACAATAATAAAGTGTTTAAATTGAGATTGTGTGGGGGGTCAGACCCCTCATGAATTGGCAAAGGAGGACAAAAGTTAAAGTTGCACAATACGGAAGTGTATATCAAAATCGATTCAGTAAATTTAACTTATAAATCTGCTAAGTTAGTAGATGACATTAACGGCAAAAAATAGTATATATACGAATGGCGTTGTTAAAGCTCAAAGATAAATAAATTTTCTGAACTGCTCAAAAAAATAAGGAAACTTGCCGGAAATTGCTTAATTAAACAGTAATAAGAAATACAGGCGTTTTGACAGAGAAGATTTATTGAATTAGGAGTCGATAAAGTTTCAGAGAACAAAACTGCATCTATCAAGAGCTACGCCAAGACTTTTGTCCTACCATTCAAATGAGAAGACAAAAGATAAATTTTTAACTTTCACTTACTAACAGGACTGAGCAGCCAATAAATTTGATTAAAAACAATCAAGTTTTTAATCAAAGGTTAGTTCATGAAAAAATCATCAGGTCAAATGCAGTCGAAACCTCAAGCCAAGGGGACAGTTCAGCAATGAATCTACATAATTTATATCCCTATTACAAGCTAGCTTTTGCCAAAACTAGTTTACTAGGGGAGTTATCAGCCAAAATTACTAAAACTCTGCTCAACAACGCCAAGGTAAAGCTTAAACAGCAGAGAGTTTTTAGCTTGTATCTTTACCATTCACAGCTGCGGGAGCAAATCAGAGTTTAGGAAAGTTATGTACGCATCTGTTGATTGATGAATTTTGAAGCATCGTCAACATCCAACACTGCCAAATTAATTGCTGATAATTTCCCGAAAGCGATTCAACGGCTGCAAAAAAGTTAGCGCAGTTTGTATACCTCAATTGAAGCGCCAACAATCGCAGAAACTGAACTAGTTTACTTCATCCAAGATAACTAAACACTATGATGAATCAAGACATTGCTGGTATTAGTAGTAACTTAGATACAACGGTAAAGGCTCAACAATTTGACAAAGTAGTTGAAGCAATTATTGCTGGAAAGTATTCCTGGGCATGTGTTTTAATGCTGCGTTTTGCTGGTTATAATCCTCTCCATTACATTCCGTACCGTACCTACAATCGATTGCTGAAAGAAAACTCTCAAACCAGCAGAACAAAACAACAGCAAGGTGAGAATTTAAAAATGTTGAAACATGCTAATGATTCAAGACCTGCCTATCTTGAAGTAGTTGGAAAAAAAACAGAAATCCGTAATGGTAGTTTAGAACAAAAATTGGGATAGCCAATTAACGGATATCAATCAAGGAAATGGTTATTAACTCAAGATTATATCCTTGAAATGCTGTGGAGTCGATTAAAAACAATTTGGAATCAATAGATTCTGCCCTAGACTTGATTAAATATCTGAAAGCCTACCATGCTAATTTAAAATTTATAGCATGGTAGGTTTTCTATAGCAGTGATTAATGTAATATTTTTTTCGCAAATCTGCCAAAATGGCAAATATATACTGACGATATTGGTAAACTAGTAACAACTACAACTTCAAGCAAAATAGAGGTGATTAGTGGCAATCAAGTTAATTTAAAAAATAAAATCAATGATTAGTTCTAACTATGAAATGAATTAAAGTGATTACAAAAGTAGTCAGCATTTCAGGGAGTAAATAACTCCCATAACAAGACCAATGACGCAACCGTTACTACTGGTGGTTCTTTTTCCGAGGAAGTCTCAGCAAATAAAATTTGAGGAGGTGGATTCCCCCAATCCAAATTTTATACAGCTTTCATCGACTGCAGACGATGCGAGTAATACTTATAAAACTTTCTATCCTGTGGTTGGTGTTGCTTTAGTTAATAAAGCAAACGCTTAACACCAATAACAGGAACGGAAACAGAAAAGTTACGGTGAAATCGTTGTGTTGGCTGGTAGAACTAATAGGTAATACGCTTCTCTTTCAATTATTATAATCCTAGTCCTCCCAACCTGGATTATGTCTGCTTTTTAAGTTTTCAATTTATATAGCAATTACTGGAAGTTCAAAAATTGAAGAGCTTCCAGTTTTTTATACGTAAATAAAAATAGGGTGAGCAATTTGCTCACCCTATTTCTTGTAAAGAATGGTTAATCCAAAAATGAATTAAACTTTGGCTAACTCTGGGGCGGGACGCTTGCTGTTGCGAATTGATGTAATAGCTTCAGCATAATCCTTAGCGTTAAATACAGCTGAACCAGCGACAATTGCATTCGCTCCTGCTTCCAAAACTTGCCAGGTATTATTTGCCTTCAGTCCTCCATCGACTTCAATCCAAGGGTCAAGACCGCGTTCGTCACACATTTGGCGCAGCTTGCGGATTTTGGGTAATACACCAGGGATAAAGCTTTGACCACCAAAACCAGGGTTGACGCTCATAATTAGTACTAAATCGCACAAATCTAGAACATATTCAATTAGTTCTAGAGGGCTACCAGGATTAAGTACAACTCCAGCCTTCTTACCAAGCTCTTTAATTTGCCCCAAGGTACGGTGCAGATGTGGAGAAGCATTATGTTCGCAGTGTACGGTAATAATATCAGCACCTGCCTTAGCAAATCCCTCTACATACTTTTCTGGCTCCACAATCATCAAGTGGACATCCAGGGGCTTGGTTGTAACCGGACGAATCGCCTCCACAATCAGAGGGCCTATTGTAATATTAGGTACAAAACGACCGTCCATTACATCAACATGAATCCAATCTGCTCCGGCTGCGTCTACAGCGCGAATTTCGTCACCCAGACGGCTAAAATCGGCTGATAGGATAGATGGAGAAATTACAATGGGCTTTTGAGATGGGTTTTGGGTCATGGCTAGTGGGTTTTTAAGCGTCCTCGTCTGTAAGCATTGTAACAAAACATTGAGCAAGACTCATAACTTTGGATTTGGGATTTTAGATTTTAGATTTTTCCTTGAATCCCAAATCCAAAATTCAAAATTTAAAATTGAATGACCAATGACACATAACAAATGACTAAAAAACTAACCTGGATAATTTGGGGATTAAGTGCTTCTTGTCTGAGTGCGCCAGTGATTGCTTCAGCTTTAGAATCTGCTTTGGGAACTAACGGTATTGATGCTTTGAAGCTACACCAAGCTCCTTATAATTTAATCGGTCGTAAGATTGCTATTGGTCAAGTAGAGATTGGTCGGCCGGGTATGTTTGGGTGGGATAAGGCGGTGTCTAAAAATCGCGCTATATCTTTAGCGGGAATATTCTTACGCAATGGGCCAGCTAAGTCTAATACCGGTGTTGACCCTCACGCCTACAATGTTGCTGGTGTGATGGTAAGTCAAGACAAAGCTCTGCCGGGAATTGCTCCGGGAGCGAGATTGTATTCGTCTGCGGTGGGTTCCACTAAAAGCATGGGCCAGCCAGAAGAGTGTTTATCGGCGCAACACATAGCCCTACAAAATGGTGGAGATGTCCGCGCCATTAATTTTAGCTTTGGTGAACCTCTAAGCCGCGACCCTAGACCAGAGGCTGTTTTGGACGGCAATGCTTTACTAACTATGTGTATTGACTGGTCTAGCCGTGTTCATGATGTTTTGTATGCGATCGCAGGCAATCAAGGTAAAGGTGGTATTCCTATCCCTACAGATAATTTTAACGGAATGAACGTGGCTTTTTCATCCCGCAGAGGGGGAGTTTTTAATAAAGTAGACGTGGCTAATCTGGCGGGTGTTAATCAAGGAGCGACTCAAAGGCTAGCTGGCAAGGAATTTAATCTTGATGGTCGTCCCGCTATCAGTTTAGTTGCTCCTGGGAATAATATTCCTTTGCTCAATCCAGATGGCAAATTGAACAAGGTTACAGGTACTAGTTTTGCCGCCCCTCAAGTTACGGCTACCGTTGCTCTATTACAAGAATTCGCTGACCGACAAATACGGACAAAACAACCCAACTGGAGCATCGATTCTCGGCATCATCAAGTAATGAAAACTGTATTGTTAAATTCAGCAGACAAAATCCAAGATAGCGGTGATGGCTTGCGCTTGGGAATGAGCCGGACGCTAATTGATAAACAAAATCAAAGCTGGCTAGATTCTAATGCTTATAAAGATCCTAAAATTCCCTTAGATGCCCAAATGGGAGCAGGTCACTTAAATACATTTCGCGCTTATCAGCAATTGAGTGGTGGTCAATGGCAGCCATCATCTGTGGTTCCGGCTATTGGTTGGGATTATCGCCAAGTTGATGTTGGAGCGTCTGTTGATTATGTGTTAGCAAAACCTTTAAAGCAGGGAAGTTCTGTTGCTGTCACCCTGAGTTGGGATCGATTAGTGGAACTCAACGATAAAAATAAAAACCAACAATATGATGTGGGCGAAAATTTCCGCGATCGCGGTTTAAATAATCTCGACCTATACTTAGTAAAAGCTGATGCTCAAAATTCAGACACTGGCGCTGTTTGCTCCTCAACCAGCCAAATTGATAGTGTAGAACATATTTTCTGTCCTGTTCCTGCTAATGGCAATTACAAAATCCGCGTCCAGTTTCGTCAAAAGCTCAATGAAGCAACTCAACCTTATAGTTTAGCTTGGTGGAGTGTACCCGTTAATTAAAATAGGACAGCACAACTTTTATCTATTTCAACTTACAGCGTTTTCATCTATTTGAACAACGCTATTTTATCGGGACGCATAGGTATGCGTCCCTAAAAAAGTTTGGTATTTTTTGAACTGACGAACGTGATTTTATCGAAACAGAATTCAGGAGTCAGGAGCCAGAATTCAGAATGAATTTTGTGCGACTGGCGAACGAATCAAGGGGTTTAAGATCCCCACTAAACCGTTCGCGCAGCGTCTCTGAAAGAGAAGATTTAGTGGTCTTCAATCAGTGGCGGGTCTGAATCCCCCACTGATTGATTCTGACTCCTGAATTCTGACTTCTGAATTCTTCTTCAACTTTAAAAACTAATAGCAGTGGTTATTTTATGATTAGGTAGTCTACAATACTGTTATTGATAAATAGAAAATTTCCTCAAAATTGAGATTTTTCATCATTTGTCTGCATAGCCGCCTCAATTAAGAATTACCAGCTTTAATAAGTCGCCTTCAACTCCTCTGAGCGATTAACTTGCTGTTACAAAAACTGTAACAGTCCAATTTTCTATTGGAGTAGATGCAATAGTTAATCATTGACACAGTGCCTGCGTCAATCATGAGCACAGATCGGGAATCTTTGGCAAGTGAGGTAGCAGAATGAATCGGCAAAAATTTAGTGATGCAAAAGAGAATTTTCTGCAAAGACGTTATGGTGTGAGTCTAGGCAGACGTTATGCTTTGGCAGCTGCAAGCGTTGTTTTATTCAGTGTATTGGGCTGTTCTCAAGTCGAGAGTAGCAAAAATGCCCTTGCCCAATCTAGTTTACCTCAATCAGAAACTCCATTGCAAAAAAAAACAGTCAACACTGATACAAGAATAGTTGAGTCTAGCAATAAGTTTGGCTTCAAACTATTTTCAGAAGTTCTGAAAGATGATAAAGGTGAGAAGAATGTTTTTATCTCACCTTCGAGTGTAGCGATCGCTCTCGCTATGACCTACAACGGTGCTAGCGGCTCGACTCAACAAGCAATGGCAAAAACCCTGGAATTACAGGGAATGAGTCTACCAGAAATCAACTCTTCTTACGCGGCGGCATTAAAGCAGCTTTTAGAAAATCCAGATGCGAAAGTACAACTGAGTATTGCTAACTCACTTTGGGCAAATCAAGATGTTAGCTTTGCGCCAGACTTTCTCAAGAGAACCCAGGATTTTTATCAAGCTAAAGTCAGCAATTTAAACTTTAAAGATGCCGCCGCATCTAATACTATAAATAACTGGGTAAAAGAAAATACTAAAGGTAAAATTACTAAAATAGTTGAAACGATTGAGCCAAATCAAGTGTTGTTTCTGCTTAATGCCATATATTTTAAAGGTAATTGGAGTAACGAGTTTGATAAAAGTCAAACCGCTCAATACCCTTTTTACATTACCTCTAGCAGACGAAAACAACACCCAATGATGTCACAAGAAGGTGACTATAGATATTATGAAAACGAACAATTTCAGGCAGTTAGTTTACCTTACGGTAAAGATGGGAAAATAAGTTTTTATATCTTCCTGCCCAAACAAAACTCTAATCTAAAAGGCTTCTATCAAGACTTGAATATTGGGAACTGGGAAAAATGGATGACTCAGTTCAATGAACAAAAAGGCTTTATTAGACTACCCCGTTTCAAAACAGATTACGACGTTACCCTAAATGATGCTTTGAAAACTTTAGGCATGGAAGAGGCTTTCAGCAACAAAGCTAATTTTTCTGGCATGGGTAAAAATTTTGCCATTAGCCAAGTTAAGCATAAAACTTTTGTCGAGGTTAACGAAGAAGGGACTGAAGCGGCTGCGGCTACTTCAGTGGGAATAGTAACAACATCTTTTAGAGAAGAACCAGAACCATTCCGAATGATTGTTGATCGTCCCTTCTTCTGTGCTATTAGGGATAACCAGACGGGAAACGTTTTGTTTATGGGTTCCATTATTGAACCACAATGAGGAAGCAGGAAACCTCCTGCCTCCTTAAGGTAATGTTGCTTCAGAAATGCTGAGAGTGTTTTTAGGGTCACTTTTCGGGGATTCGTTGGTTGCAACTGGTGGATTTATTTCCCCAGTGGCGCTGTCACTTGTCTCGCCAGGACGCAAGGCAGTTAAAGCGGTTTTAATCACAACAGCTGTAGGTACTGCCACAATTACACCCAATAGTCCGCCAATTCTTGCTCCTGTTAAAACTGAAATTAAAATCCAAACTGGATTTAAACCCGTAAAACTGCCTAAAATCCGTGGGGCAATTAAGTTTTCAAGAATTTGCTGTACAATCACTGCTGCTATCAAGACTCTCACACCCATTGAGAAATCTTGCAATGCTACCAATAGTGTAGTTAGAGCGATGCCCACAGAACCACCAAAGGGGACGAGAGCCATTAGACCAATAGTTAAGCCGAATAATAGACCAAATGGGACTTTCAGCCACAAAAAGGTAGGAATGAGGGCCGAGGCCATGCAGGTAGATAAAATCAACTGGGTGATGAAGAAATTTTGAAAGCTCAGGCGGACTGTTTTCGAGAAAGGATCGCGAAATTTATTAGGTAGCCACTTTACTAAACTCTCCCAAAGTTCACTTCCGTGCTGTAAAAGGTAGAAAGTCAAAACCATCGTCAAGAGGATATCTAGAAGACTAGTGACTGTAACTACCGCCAGATTTAAAACTTGTCCAGCGATCGCTTGCAGTTGTCCCTTGACGCGATCGTTGATTTGTACTACCAAAGCATCGAGGTTAATTGGTAAGCCAAAAGTCTCAGCTTTTTCGTTTAATATCATTAGCTGAGAGCGTCCAGAGTCGATCAACTCTGGTAAACGAGCCACCAGTTGTTGAGCTTGGGTAAGGGCTAAAGGAACAAGCGTAACACCCAACGCCAATAAAACTGACAAAGCCAAGAGAAATACAAGGATAGCAACTTGCTCTCGCCTAGCACCTTGATCTTCCATCCAACTCACAGGGTAGTTGAGCAGAAATGCTAAAACTGAGGCTCCGACTAAAATGACTATGAGAGAATGGAAATAATTAAAAAATACCGAAAGTGCCCAACCATTTAGAACTAGCAGTGGAACGAATAACGCGATCGCCACGATTCGCGCTATTGGTGTGAATGTTTGCCACCAGTCGAGTAGCTTGCGTGTCTGCATTTTGAGCTAATTGCGGGATAGAACTAAGTTAAATCTTTCTTTACAGCTTATTATCTCTAACTATATGAGTCTTATTCATCCTTCTAGTTTAGGAGTTAGACTAACCTTAATGAATAATTTTAAACCAAAGGCGACTGGGGACTTGGGAGAAGAGGGACAAGGGGACAAGGGGACAAGGAGAATAACCATACCCGATTCCCAATCCCCAATCCCCAAAACCCAGTTGCTTTTATATTTGATTCCGGTCATTGGGTTTTTTCCATCTTTGTGGACTCTCTATCGGGGCCAGGGTAGCCGGGAACAACTTTCTGTTAGTCGTCTGTCTATCACTTTGGCATTTACTTGGCTGTTGGGATATTTATTATTAAATACCGGAGCCGCAACTTCAGATTTTTTTTCGCTACGTTTATTTATCCTGAATAGCTTTCTCACATCGGGTTACTTTTTAGTAAGTGTTTGGTTGATTTTGCGCCTGATGCAGGGCAAATCTGGACGTTTATCAGGCTTTAGTACAATAGCCGAACGAGTGTTGGGTAAGTACTTATCTTAATTTTTTAGAATGATAATTTTTCAGTAGTTTTACCTATTTTCTAAAAAATTACGACTGATTTATCTATATATCTAGTCAAATCCAGTTTATTATTGCCATACTTCAGTAAAACATCTCTAGGTTGGCCCAAAAGAAGGAAAATTGCTGCTATAAGTGTTGTGGTTGACACTACATTAAAAAAGTTAGCACTGATAATTAAGAGTTAGTTATTATGGGTTGATTTGTCTGGATGTTTTGAGTCTGCAAATTTACCGAATTTGATTATTTATTGAGTAAGTGTGAGGAAGTCTGTGACCATTCAAAGAAGTTCGGCAGAAGAAAACCAATCGGGAAGAGCGTCAAAGCCCAATAAAAAAATTTCCCTAAACTCGAAATCTGGACGTTGGCTGTGGTTTTGGGTAGGGATGAGCGGGATTGCAATGGTGTCAGCAACAGCAGGGGCACTTTTGGCGGTATCTTTAACCAGTACGCCTTTGCAACAAGCCCAGCTCAGTCCACAAGAAGAGGCAGCATTTGATGGCGATCGCATTTCTGGAGGTGTAATGCGATTTTCAGAATTAACTCGCCCAGTCAATCTCTTAGTTATGGGGATGAGCGTACTTCCCCCAGATGTCCAAAACCCCCCTGAAGAAAGTAAAAACCTCAGATATCTGCCCCAAGTAAACTCCTTTGATGGTCTTGCCGATGTGATGCTCTTGGTCAAATTTGATCCAGAGACGAAAAAAATAGTTATGCTTTCTGTTCCCAGAGATACCCGTACAGAAATAGAGGGGTATGGGGTGAGAAAAATTAATGCCGCCAATATGGAAGGTGGGCCAGCTTTAACTGCTAGAACCGTCAGTAATCTCTTAGGTGGGGCGGGAATTGATCGCTATGTGCGAATTAACGTTTTGGGAGTTGGCAAGCTGATCGATGCTTTAGGAGGCGTAACAGTCTACGTCCCCAAAGATATGAAGTATCAAGATGATTCTCAGCATTTGTACATCAATTTGAAGGCGGGTAAGCAGCATCTCAACGGCGAACAAACACTTCAATTGTTGCGGTTTCGTCATGACGAACTCGGTGATATTGGTCGGATTCAACGCCAGCAAATGGTCATGCGGGCTTTGATGGATCAAACACTCAACCCAGCTACTGTTGCTCAATTACCTAAAGTTTTGGATGTAGTTAAAGACCACATTGATACCAATTTGACGGTTGAAGAATTAGTGGCGTTAACGGGTTTTGGGGTGCGGACAAATCGCTCTAATATGCAAATGTTAATGCTGCCAGGCCGCTTTAGCGAGAAGAGTGAGTATGATGCTAGCTATTGGTTGCCAAACAAAAATGGTATCGCTAAATTGATGGCTCAACACTTTGGTTTGGAATCAGAACAGGAACAGGAGGCGACTAATCCCCGTTCTTTGCGTGTAGCAATTCAAGATAGTACAGGTGGCGATCGCTCTAATCTCCAACCATTGATTCAAGCCTTAGAAAAATCTGGATATCGCAATATTTATATAGCTAAATCATGGGGTGAACCTTTAGATGTAACTCACATTGTCGCCCAGCAAGGAGATGGTGACAGTGCCGAATCAATTCGTGAAACTTTGGGATTTGGCGAAGTGCGTGTGGAAAGTACTGGCAACCTTGGCTCAGATATCAGTATTCAAGTAGGCCAGGATTGGTTGCAACAAAAATCTGTTTTGGAGGAGTTGCTGACCAAATAATTACTAATTCGTAATTCGTAATTCGTAATTAATTACACTGGGACAAATGCTGCTGAAAGGGAATTTACTGATTGACTGAGTTCTTGGAGTTTAGCTGCTACCACACCATTGGTTAATAATTCTTTTGCCTTAGCTAAACCCTCTGGCATATCTGAACAAATACCACTGCGCCATAGATAAAATCCACCATTCCACAAGGCTGTTTGCATTAGTTCACTTGGTTTACCTGCTAAAATATCCTGAATATCTGCCACCAATTCTTCAGTAGTTCCAAGGGGTACGTTTTTGGTAGTAAAGCCGTAATCACGCGGTACAAGGTGCAATCTTTCTACCTCTTGGGATGCTACGGATGAAGATAAGCTGATAATTGCAGTGCGATCGCGCGGTAAGTCACAACTACCTTCTAACCCTTTCACTAATGTAAATTTTGTTACTCCCCGCAGTCCCAGAGCTATCTTAAACATCCCTTCTGTTGGCGGATGAACAAACCCAGAAATTACGTGAGCATCTCCAGCATAAGGACACCAAATTAGCTCCATTGTTGCCAATGGCGGACGTTTGCCAAGTTGGTCGCGGTACTCCCAAATACTGTTAGTTAGGGGAAAATGCTGAGGGAGATAAATAAAGCCGATTCCCGTTTGCTCAAAAACTTGTTGGGTTTTTGCTAGTGGTAGGTTAGTCCAATCGACTCCTAAACCTTGCCAAATATCGATTAGGGGTAAGCCGTACTTGGTTGGAAGGCGATCGCCACCGTGCATTATCACTGGTTGTCCAACTGCGGCCAGTAGTAAAGCTGTTACCGGACTAATGGGTGCTGTGCGGGTTCTGCCATCATAAGGGATACCAAGAGCGATCGCAGTTCGCCCAGAATCGAATGGTTGCAATTTTGGCCCCAATTCATCATAAGCATCCAACATTCCTGCTAACTCTTCCCCCGTAGGACGCTTGATTCGATGAGCAATCAAAAATGCTCCGATTTGGGCTGGTGTCGCTTCACCCAGCAGTATCATTTTAGTAGCGCTGGCTGCTTCGGCGCGAGTTAAATTTTCGCCTGTGTGGTTTCCGCTACCTACTTTTTTCAGTAATTCCCTAAATATATTACTCATTTGTGTTTTGTCCTTTGTCATTTGTCCATTGTCCTTTGTGAAAATGACTAATGACACTCATGAAGCCGATCGCTGCTGGTCAATTTTTAATGGAATATTTTCGCGCACTAGTTGCCAAAAGTGCTTGATGGGGGGAATTTGTAATCGGTCTTGAGTTGTTACCATAACTACCCGCCGAGTCAAACTAGAACCATCCACTAAACCGCTAGTATTATTGTTCTCTAAGGAACGAATCGCTAGGGTAGGGTCAAGACGTGCTTCCAGTAATGCTGATTGAGGTAGTAAAGCGATTAGTTCTCCTTGGCGCACCACTCCCCGAAAGGCATCCAAGGTATTTACCTCTAAAACCGCCTGGAGTGTTGCTTCCATTCGTTCAAATCTATCTTGTATTAAGCGCTGCATCCCATAACCATCTTTAAAAACCACTTGGGGATAACGAATTAGCTCCGACCAAGGGACGAATTCATATTTTGCCAGGGGATGATTGGCTGCGGTTAAAATTTCTATTGGTTCATCATAAAGTACTTCTACTAACATTTCTCTGCCAGTGGTCAAAAAGCGATTATTCATCACAATTGCTAAATCCACCAATCCATCTTTGAGGACTTTCAGGGCGCGATCGCTTCCTAATGAAGTCACCCGCAATTGCACATCTGGATAAGCATGACAGAATTTTTGCAACACTGGCGGTAAGTAAGATCCACATAATGAGTGAATCACAGCAATGCAAAGTTCTGGTTGCTTTCCGGCGATTAAATCAGCTAATTCTTGTGTAGCTGTCTCCCATTCTTGGCAAATTTTACGGACACGGGGTAGTAAACATTCACCTCCCAGCGTTAATTTTGCATGAGTAGTTCTATGAAAAAGTTCTACACCCAAATCTGCTTCCAATGCTTGGATTTGGCGGCTAATCGTTGATTGGGTAACACCAGATGTTCGCGCTGCTTGTTGAAAGCTGCCGGTTTGTGCGATCGCTAGAAAGGCTTGCAACTGCTCTAGGCGCATTTTTATGTAGCCTGAATTACATTTATAGCTTTCACTAAGTTAACGGTTTATTCTCCGCAATTTAGTATAGTTAGTTACAGTAATTTTCCTGTGATTTACATTTGTATAAATCGGGTTTTACCTGTCACATCATAAACTATCCGCTTTGCATAAGTCTTTTTTGGTGAATTCCGCCAAAAAAACTTATGCAATATATGAAATTTTAAATTCATCACATTATGAGGTTTGAGCAAATATTTTGAATACTTTAGTCTGTAGAACTTTTGTATTCAAAATACTAATCTTTTTCTTCATGCAGCCCAGTAAACTAGACCAAATTTTAGGACTAGAACTACAGCGTCGTCGTACAGAAAAAGGTTGGTCACAGGAGTATCTTGCAGAAGTCACAGGTCTGCACAGGACTTATATCAGCCAGCTTGAACGAGGGCTAAAAAGTCCATCTGTTAGGGTTCTTAGCCATATCACCAAGGCTTTGGGTATGACAATGAGTGAATTTTTACAACCTGTAGAGGAATCCCTGAGTGTTGACGGACAGCGAGATTGAAAGATTAAGGCAAGCCATTATTGCGACTATTGCATCTCCAGTCATAGGGTCGATAGAAGATTACACATGGGAAGCAATTTTTCATTATGTTAAAGATATTCCTCTGTCAGACCCTGCTCTGGGACGCAGCAAGCTTCTCTATGATGCTGTTGACTTGGTGACTAAAACTGGTTGGTCACTTAAATCTCTCCAATTAAATAGCTTTAACTTCGGAAGTTCATTTTTGTTTGTCATTCAGAGAGCAGATATCATCAAGAAGTCTATCCAATTGGGTTTTCCTGGTTTAACAGAGCAATCCTCGCCTAATGAGCTTGGAGCAGCCATTATCCAACATTGGAACGAAAAGATTATTTTGAGTCAGGCAGCACAGGGCGTTGTAAATAGTTATGAAAGCATATTACTCAAAACTATCAAAGGTTATGAGTATATTTACTGCGAGTTTCCACTTAATCCTCTTGACCCAAATATATTTTCTTGGGCTTGGACAGTAGATAAAATTACTGGGAGATCAGGGGCAGGACTACAAGGAAGCATTGCAGGCAAAATAGAACTGGTTTGGTACAAAAATCAGAAACAACTTTTCAGAGCTAGAACTATTCCTGAACAGGCAGTTCGTATTACAGTTGAAAGAGTTCGTCTTACACTTGAGCGATATGTAATGACAGTTCTCTCTGCTTTGGAAGATCAAATCAATACTCAGTTTTCTGAGGATGAGCCTGAAGAATAGATGAAGCTATCACTTTACCTAGTAATGGAGGTACAGATTCACCAATTTGAGAAGCCATATCATTATATGTTCCTAAAAAGTGAAAATTATCTGGATAAGAATGTAATCTTGCAGCTTCGCGTATTGTAATTGTTCGATCTTGATTAGGATGGAAAAACCTACCTGATCCAGGATGAAAAACCCATCTCGTGATTGTTCTGGCTGGCTTATCCCAGTAAAGTCTCCCGTATGCGCCACTGTAGTGTTTCTTGGGAGCTAATTCACAAGGTAAGTCCCTAGCATCTTGTCCTTCACGAAGTGCGCGTGCCCTCGACAATTGAATTGGAGTCAAAGCACGAGCAACATGATTAACAATTTTCGTGCTTTGATTTCGCATCATCGCTTGATATGTAGTTTGTGGAGCATCAGGATAAACTTCAGCGTTATAGTCTTGTCCTGCATCAAGTGGTGGCAAGTCTCCAATTGCATCTTTGACTGTGACAATTGGAGAAATATTTGCTTCTAACAAATTAAGCTGAGTACAAGACTTCGGAGTTCTATAGTCACTCCTAGTATCACCAAAATGTGTTGCTTCAGGAAAATGAAGAGAACGATCCAAACTAGCTAGAAAAAAAGCTCTGGATCTTGTTTGTGGTATTCCATAATGTGCAGCATTTAATGATGAAGAGACAACTTTATAGCCTAATGATTCAAGCTTTTCTGTTATTTCTTCCCTAATTACGCCATTGTAAGCTTTCAAAATTTCGGGGACGTTCTCCATTACGGCGTAAAGGGGCCTAAACTCCTCTACGAATTCTAAAAAGGTTTGGTATAGCTTGTTACGGGAATCGTTGAGGTAGCGATCGCCAGCAGGAATATTTCTTGAAAATCCCTGACATGGAGGGCCACCAATCAAGGCTGTTAGTTTTTCTCGCTGTAAGCCCAACGCTAATCGTAAGTCACAAGGGCTAATTTTACATATATCCTGATGAATGATTTTAGTGTCTTGGTAATTGTGCTTGTAGGTTGCCAAGGCTTTTGCATTTACATCTATTGCACATAGAGATTCAAAGCCTACCATGTGAAATCCTGTAGTCAAACCACCTGCACCAGCAAATAAATCAATAATCTTGTGTGTCATTATCGAATACTATAGTCTTCATAAAATATCGTCAAGCAACTTCCTAACTTCTGCTGCATTTAATCTTGGAAATTTCAGCAATTGCGATCCTTGTGTTCTCACCAGCCTGGTAAATTTAACAGAAATGTGGGTTCACTCCCTCTAACTCTCCATCATCTTTGAGAGAATTTACCACTCAGCCAAAGCGATCGCTATTCCTTGTTGCAAATCTGGTGTGAGTGCAGCATTATTTACTAATTGCTGCAATTTTTGATGTGCAACTTCCCCATCCAGATTTTTGAGTGCAGCGATCGCATGTAGTCTCACCGACGCATTAGAATCAGCTAGCAGCGAAATCAATGGTTCAATAGCCTGTATCTCACCTAACTGTCCTAAAGATAAAGCGATCGCACTTTTTACATTAGCAATCTCTGTAGCTGGATGTTGCAATCGCTGTATTTGCAATAATATTTCTGCGGCTTGCGTAGTTTGCGGCTTTTGGACTCGCCCCAAAACAGTGACAATTTCTTGCCAAAGTGTCTCTGAAGTGATTTGATTAAAGGCTATTTGCAAATATTCTAAACTAGATGTTGTACCCACCCAACTTAAAGCGCGGATAGTTTCTAATTGCAGCTTTGTTGGTGTCTGAGGTGAAATCAACAAATTAAATAAATGTTTTGCAGCGTCATTACAACCCATCCGAGAAAGGGAAACTGCGGCTGCACAACAAACATCAAGGTTAAAGTCGTAAAGCTTGGGTTGCAATCTCGTCAACAAATCTAATGCTTCGCGTAAGTCGGGGCGAAAACCTAAACCAAGGACTGCTGCACGCCTAACTGTAGCAGCAATATCATCCAAGGCGTTTAACAAGATTGGTGGTATACGTTCGTCATGAAAACTGCTGAGGGCTTCAATTGCAGCAGTGCGGATTGTTGCTTGTGGATCTTGCACTACACTCAACAACGGTGTGATGGTTTCTGTTTGGGGAATACAGGAAAGCGATCGCACTGCTAAAAGTCGTGTATCTTCATCTAATAAAAGTTCAGAAAGTGCAGCGATCGCAACAGTACCCATTTGCCCTATTGCTGTAGCTGCGATCGCTTTGAGTTCTTCATCCTCATCAGTTTTCAACAATTCAACCAAGGGTGCGATCGCTTCTGGCTGCTGGAATTCGCCTAAAGTCCGTGCTGCATACCAACGTAATTCTTCTTCTGCATCTTCATCTTCTAAGATGTCGATGAGTGGTGGGATGGCAATATTTCCCAAGTGAGTCAACACCTTGGTGATTTCCCAGCGTTGCTGAAAATCTCCCATTTCTAAAATTGAAAGTGCTAACGTCAGCAGATATTCTCGATTTTTAACTATCTCTGGATGCTCAGAATCTGTCGCTAAAATTAATTGTTGTAAATATTGAATTAATGATGACCAATCAGCTGCATTGTATGCTGTCTGGGCTTTCACCAAAAGCTGGTTGATATTATTCACGATACCCTGAATTATATTGTTTAAGTTGGCTTGACTACAACTGAATTACTTTCAATTTTAACGGCGTAAGTTTTAAGCGCTTCTGTCGCTGGCCCTTTTAGCAGTTTCCCGTCAACACCAAATTCCGAACCATGACAGGGACAAGCGAATTTTTTTGCCTCAGCTTTCCATTCTACGGTGCAACCTGCGTGAGTACAGGTTGGGTTAACGGCTGTCATTGCGGCTTTAGATGTGCCGACTACCAACACAGGCCCAGCAGGTGAGTCTTTAGCCAGTAATTGACCAGTTTTATCTAATTCTGCCGAAGTTCCTACTGTTTGCCAATCTCCAGTTGCGGAAGTTGTTTGAGAAGAACAAGCTGCGATCGCTACAGGTAGAGAACTCGCTATTAAACCTAAACCTACCCAATTAATAAAATCACGACGTTTCATAAGTGCCACTCAATTTTTGATTTTAGATTTTGGATTTTGGATTAATCTATGGCAATCCAAAACCCTTAGATCATGTCAAACACTCTTTATCAAGTGCTTTAAGTGGCTCATTAGCCGCCCATGATGCAAAAAATGCATATTATGTATCCATTTTCAGCAATTTTACCAAAAAATCGTAGCAATTTATACGATTTTAACAGAAATCTCGTCTTAAGTTATGAGTATCGAAATTGTTACATGAACATTATCTAAACCTGCTTGACAATTTCCAAGATGTATATGGAGACAAGTTTTCCTTAACTAAACACGGATTTGAAATTCCACGTCGGAATACTTTTGAGTAACAATAATCAGCCGTAATCGAATATTAAATTTTTATTCCCTAACCCTCGTAGATACACCACCTAATGGAACTACGGGTTGATTGATATTGAGCAATTAGCAGCAAAAATTCTCACGAGAGTCAGCCTCATGACAGACACAACAACTAACACTACTAGCCTCAATAAATTCGAGAAATTCAAGGCGCAAAAAGATGGACTCGCTATCAGGGATGAGATAGAGAAATTTGCCGCCTTGGGTTGGGAAGCAATGGACGAAACAGACCGCGATCATCGACTCAAGTGGGTAGGCGTGTTTTTTCGCCCAGTTACCCCAGGTAAGTTTATGATGCGGTTACGGATGCCTAACGGTATTCTTAACAGCAGTCAGATGAGTGTTTTAGCCCAAGTGGTGCAACGTTACGGAGATGATGGCTGCGCCGATATTACCACCAGACAGAATATCCAATTACGGGGAATCAGAATTGAAGATTTACCAGATATCTTTAATAGATTTCACGCAGTTGGTTTAACCAGTGTCCAGTCAGGGATGGATAACATCCGCAACATTACAGGCGATCCGGTGGCGGGGTTAGATGCAGATGAGTTGTACGACACACGAGAGTTAGTACAGCAAATTCAAGATATGCTGACCAACAAAGGCGAAGGGAACCCAGAGTTTAGCAACTTACCACGGAAGTTTAATATTGCGATCGCAGGTGGAAGAGACAATTCAGTTCACGCTGAAATTAACGATTTGGCTTTTGTTCCAGCATTTAAGGAAGGGACTGGGGAAAAATCTTCCCAATTCCCAATCCCCAATCCCCAGTCACCAATCTTCGGCTTCAACATCATTGTGGGTGGCTTTTTCTCAGCTAAACGTTGCGAAGCGGCGATTCCTTTGAATGCTTGGGTACTTCCCGAAGATGTGGTAAGTGTATGTAGAGCGGTTTTAGAAGTCTTTCGTGACCACGGGCCGCGTGCTAATCGGCAAAAATCCCGCTTGATGTGGCTAATTGATGAATGGGGTGTAGATAAGTTTCGAGCAGAAGTAGAAAGCCGTTTGGGTAAATCATTATTACCCGCAGCCGCAAAAGACGAGATCGACTGGGAAAAACGCGATCACATTGGGGTATATAAACAAAAGCAAGCGGGATTAAATTACGCAGGTTTAAATATTCCCGTCGGTCGGCTGTATGCCGAAGATATGTTTGAAATTGCGCGTCTAGCGGAAGTTTTCGGTAGTGGCGAAATCCGCTTTACCGTTGAGCAAAACATCGTTATCCCTAATATTGCTGACTCGCGTTTAGCAACATTTTTAACAGAGCCTATCCTAGAAAGGTTTTCTATTGATCCAGGTTTGCTGACGCGATCGCTAGTATCCTGCACAGGCGCACAATTTTGCAACTTTGCCCTCATCGAAACCAAAAACCGCGCCCTAGCAATGATTAAAGCCTTAGAAGAAGAGTTAACTTTCACCAATCCAGTCCGAATTCACTGGACAGGTTGCCCCAACTCTTGCGGACAACCCCAAGTTGCAGACATCGGCTTGATGGGAACTAAAACTCGCAAAAATGGCAAAACCTTGGAAGGTGTTGACATATATATGGGCGGCAAAGTCGGCAAAGATGCCCATTTAGGAACTTGCGTTATCAAAGGCATACCCTGCGAAGACTTGCAACCACTATTGCAAAATTTACTAATCGAAAACTTTGGGGCAAAACTCAAGCAAGAAGCTTTAGTAGTTAGTAACTGATTGGGGATTGGGGATTGGGGATTGGTTAAAACTCATACTTCAACCTTAAAGGCTCAACGTTCGAGATAAAAGCCTCAACTTCCGAGATAAAAGCCTCAACTTCCGAGATAAAAGCCTCAACGTTCGAGATAAAAGGTTCAACATTCGAGTTCAAAGGCTCAACGTTCGAGATAAAAGGTTCAACGTTCGAGTTCAAAGGCTCAACTTCCGAGTTCAAAGGCTCAACGTTCGAGATAAAAGCCTCAACTTCCGAGATAAAAGCCTCAACTTCCAAGATAAAAGGCTCAATTGTCCGTTTTATTCAATTAGAAAGATTAGAATGCTTCAAAAATTATTTTCTTTAAACGGTCGCTACCGCATCTTGCATCTGACTTGGTTCGCTTTCTTTCTATCATTTGTAGTCTGGTTTAACTTCGCCCCGTTTCAAACAGCCATTAAAGAAGCTTTTAGCTTAAGTGAAGGACAAGTTAGAACCATTGCTATTTGTAACGTAGCCCTGACTGTGCCAGCCCGCATCATCATCGGCATGGTTTTAGACAAATATGGGCCAAGAATTACTTACTCAATCTTGCTGATGTATGCTGCTATTCCCTGTCTGGCTTTTGCATTCGCGCAGAACTTCAGCCAGTTAATCATCAGTCGGTTGGCATTAAGTATAGTAGGTGCTGGTTTTGTAATTGGTATTCGGATGGTTGCTGAATGGTTTCCTCCGAAAGAAATTGGTATCGCAGAGGGGATTTATGGTGGCTGGGGCAATTTTGGTTCAGCAGGTGCGGCTTTTACCTTACCTTCAATAGCGGCATTAACAGCTTTTTTTGCTGCTGGTCAACTTAATTGGCGACTAGCGATCGCTTTAACTGGGATAATAGCCGCTATCTATGGAGTAATCTATTTCTTCAACGTTCAAGATACTCCCTCTGGCAAAGTTTATCAGCGTCCCTCTCGTCACGGTGGCATAGAAGTTACCAGCAAGAAAAGCTTTTGGCTACTGATGTTGACTAATATTCCCTTAGTTGGCATCTTAGCCCTGCTAGCTTGGCGCATCTCTCAAATTGGTTTACTCTCTCCAACTCAGTTAGTTATTGTCTATCTATTGTTAATTGGTCTGTACGTCTTCCAAGCCTATAAATGCTGGTACGTAAATCAAGACTTGATGATTGGTAAAAAACAATATGCCCCTAAAGACCGCTATGAATTTTCTCAGGTAGCAATCCTAGAACTAACTTACTTCGTCAACTTTGGTTCAGAATTAGCAGTTGTTTCCATGCTACCGGCATTTTTTGAGTCAACTTTCACTCTCAGCAAAGTGTTGGCAGGAATGATTGCTGCTAGTTACGCATTCATGAACTTATTTGCACGTCCCGGCGGTGGTTGGGTATCTGATACAGTAGGTAGCCGCAAATGGACAATGACCATACTAACTGGTGGCATGGGTCTTGCTTATTTAATGATGAGCGGTGTTAGTAGTAATTGGTGGTTGCCTATAGCGATTATGTTGACTATGGCTTGTTCATTTTTTGTCCAAGCTGGGGAAGGTTCTACTTTTGCAATTGTGCCTTTGGTGAAGCGGCGGATTACTGGTCAGATTGCTGGCAACGTTGGTGCTTATGGCAACGTAGGAGCCGTAGCTTACCTGACTTTATATAGTTTTTTACCACCGGGTGACATTGGTAATCAAATCTTTTTTCAAACTCTCGGTGTTACTGCGTTGATTGTTACTTTCCTTTGTGCCTTCTTGCTTAAAGAACCTAAAGGCTCATTTGCAGAACACCATGAGGGCGATGAACCAGAACTGACAGTAGAAAAAAGCTTCACCGTTTTCACTGGCGAAGAGAAGTATTCATTGAGCATTGAGCCTGGAGAAGAAACAAGATAAGGGACTTCCAAATAAATAAATATCCCATCGCTTTTAAGGCAGGGGGCAGGGGGCAGGGGGCAGGGGGCAGGGAGCAGGGGGAGAGAAAGTCGTTTTGATGGGCGTGAAATTGGATAATTTGTTTCTTGGAGTTCCCTAAACAAAGCAACGAAGAGGCAGAGGGAAAAACTCTTCTCCCTTGCTCCCTCCCCTGCCTCCCCTGCCTCCCCTGCCCCCTGCCCCCTGCCCTCTTCTCCCCATCTCCCACACTTCCCACTCGAAGCAAATTGCTATGACTGAATTTACCAAAACTCTTTGTCCCTACTGTGGTGTTGGATGTGGATTGGAAGTTTCGCCCCCAGCCCAACATAACAAAGCAACTAATCGAGATAGCCAAGGTAATCCCACTTGGCGGGTGCGGGGTGACAAAGCCCATCCATCAAGCCAGGGAATGGTTTGTGTCAAAGGTGCAACGATCGCAGAATCTTTAGATAAAAATAGATTACATTACCCAATGGTACGAGACTCTTTAGATCAAGAGTTTCGGCGCGTTAGTTGGGATGAAGCTTTTAATCTCATCACGCAGCGCATTCAAACAGTCCGCTTCACCCAAGGGCCAGAAGCCTTATGTATGTATGGTTCCGGTCAGTTTCAAACCGAAGACTACTACATAGCCCAGAAGCTTATGAAAGGCTGTCTGGGTACTAATAATTTTGATGCCAATTCGCGTTTATGTATGTCTAGTGCTGTGTCTGGCTACATTCAAAGCTTTGGCGCAGATGGCCCACCCTGTTGTTACGAAGACCTAGAGTTAACCGACTGTGCATTTTTAATTGGTACTAATACAGCCGAATGTCACCCCATTGTTTTTAATCGGCTGGCAAAATATCACAAAAAGAACCGCAAGGTCAAAATGATTGTGGTAGACCCTCGTACCACACCAACCGCAGAAGCCGCCGACTTACATTTAGCCATTCGTCCCGGTACAGATATCGATTTGTTAAACGGCATCGCCCACTTATTGATGCGCTGGAATTACATCGATACGATGTTTATGGATGACTGCACCAGTAACTTTCCGGCTTATGCTGAGGTGATTCGGCATTATCCGCCAGAAGTGGTGGCTCGTCAATGTGGAATCAGTATTCAAGATTTAGAAACAGCAGCACGCTACTGGGGTGAATCTGGGCGGGTACTGTCTTTATGGTCAATGGGTGTGAATCAATCGTCAGAAGGGACAGCCAAGGTAAGAACTATTATCAACCTGCATTTGATGACTGGACAAATCGGTAAACCTGGGGCTGGCCCTTTTTCCCTTACCGGACAACCGAACGCAATGGGAGGAAGGGAAGCCGGAGGTTTGGCGCATTTATTACCGGGTTATCGGGTTGTGAAAAATCCTCAGCACCGGGCAGAAGTTGAGGAGGTTTGGGGACTCAAGCCAGGACAGATTTCACCCAATCCGGGTTTGACTGCTTGGGACATGATTACTGGTTTGGAAAATGATGCTGTCGGATTATTGTGGATTGCAGCTACTAATCCAGCTGTAAGTATGCCAGATTTGGAGCGCACGAAAAAGGCATTGTTGCGATCGCCTTTCACTATTTACCAAGACGCGTATTATCCTACAGAAACCTCTGCTTACGCTCATGTTCTGTTACCAGCAGCCCAGTGGGGTGAAAAAACTGGTGTAATGACAAACTCCGAACGGGTGGTAACTTTGTGTCAAGCATTTCGCCAACCGCCAAGAGAAGCTAAAGCCGATTGGGAAATTTTCGCCGAAGTTGGACGGAGATTAGGTTTTGAAAAAGAGTTTGCCTTTGCTAACTCCGCCGAAGTTTATGCTGAGTTTGTCAAACTAACTAAAACTCGTCCTTGCGATATGACGGGTATCAGTCACGCGCAATTACAAGCCGAAGGCCCGACTCAATGGCCTCATCCAGAAGAGGGGATTAGTGAGTGGGGAGTGGGGAGTGGTGAATCCCCTACTCACTCCAAAAGACTTTACACCAATCTCCGCTTCCACACCTCTGACGGACGCGCTCGATTTGGGGCATATTACTCAAAAGGATTGGCAGAACCACCAGACCCAGATTATCCTTTTGTGCTAACTAACGGGCGACTTTACGGACATTGGCATACGCAGACACGCACCGGGCGAATTGAAAAGATTTGCAAAATGCATCCCGAACCGTTCATCGAAATTCATCCCCGTGATGCTGCTCGGTTAGGTATTGTAGATAGTATGTATGTAGAAGTGCGATCGCGTCGGGGTAAAGCTCAGTTTCCTGCTAAAGTGACAAAAGCGATCGCGCCTGGTACAGTTTTTGTCCCCATGCACTGGGGTTCACTGTGGGCAGACAATGCCGAAGCCAACGCCCTCACCCATCCAGAATCTTGCCCCGATTCGCTGCAACCAGAATTAAAAGCCTGTGCTGTGCAACTGATACCAATCTCTGTGGAAGTTACAGTCAAAGATTATCAACTCCAGTCCTCACAATGGTAAGCTACAAAATGTGGCTCTATGGTAATTAATCACCAATAGGTAATTTAGTCAATAAGCAATAGCCAATAGTTATTATCATTTTTTATGGTTCTCTACTCTTGACTCATACCAATTACTATATCTAAAGAGGCTAAGTTTCTACTAAGCAAAGGTTGTACCAGCGCCGAGTTGAGCTATAGTAAAGAGTAAAAATCAGATAGTAAACTTACAAATCATCTTTTTTTAATCCTCTAGATTTATCTATAGGATTTTATTTTATTTTAAAATCGGGTGCATTACATGAAAAGGTTATTTAGGGGAATTTTAAGAGCTAGCAAAGATGAGAACTTCATGCACTTTATTGAAAACATAGAAGTGCTAGTTTCTAAAGCTCTATCTCTGTTTATGGTAGTTGTGATTTTTGTAGCGATCGGAGATTTAGGAGTATTTATTTTTAAAGAGTTATTTACAGCACCCTATGGGAAGTTTAACACAACATTGTATAAAATTTTTGGTTTATTTTTAAATATTTTAATCGCTTTAGAAATATTAGAAAACATTACAGCCTATTTGCGAAAACACGTTTTTCAGGTTGAATTAGTTATTGTTACATCTTTGATTGCTGTTGCCAGAAAAATTATTATTCTTGACTTAGAAAAAGTTAGAGGCATTGATATAATTGGTTTAGGAATTGCTATTCTCGCCTTATCAATTAGTTATTTAATAATTCGTCTTAGTAATGCTAGAGACGCAAGATAAAATAATTTGTAATTCGTAATAGAGCCTCCGGCACGCTACGCGGTTTTCATGCCCAAAGGGCTGTACGTAATTCGTAATGGAGATTTAGACCCTGCCACAAAACTTACTGCTTTTCCTATTCCCTATTCCCCATCAACTTTAGGTTTGCCGAACAATGACAGATTTCTTTCAATTTGAAGCAGATTTTGTTGATTCCCTGCGTTGTATCCCTATGCAGGTGCGTTGCAAATTAGATACCTGTGGTATCAAGTTAAAATTGTCTGATTGGAATCAAATGACTACAGACGAGCGTCAGGCTTTAGTCGAATTGCCTTGCACTACAGAAACGGAAATTCAGTCTTACCGCGAGCATATCCAGCAATTAATTTTACAACGCACGGGTATACAAGCTACAAAATTGCCCATTGAGCCTCATCCCGCATGGCTAGACTCTGCCACTGTACCATCTAGCCTCCAGGAAAAAGCTCAAGAAATAGGTGTAACGTTGACAGAGCAACATTGGGCAGGTTTAACGCCCTTACAGCGTTTTGCCTTGATTAAACTCAGCCGCCCAGGACATGAAAGCAAAAACTTTAAAAGAGCGATCGCAGAATTTAATCTGCTTTAATTACAGAATAAATCAAGACTAATGTAACCAACTCTAAATTAATATTTATTTTATCAACAACTGATAAATATTGACTCTAGACTACTGGTATTAACTAATAGGTGGAGGTCAAAAATATGGCTGCCAAGAAACTTTTAATGCTTGTTGGGGACTATGTAGAAGACTATGAAGTGATGGTTCCTTTCCAGGCGTTGCAAATGGTGGGGCACACCGTCCATGCAGTTTGCCCAGACAAAAAAGCTGGCGACAAGGTGCGGACAGCAGTTCATGACTTTGAAGGAGATCAAACTTATAGCGAAAAGCCCGGTCACAATTTTACTTTAAATGCTACCTTCGCAGAAGTAGAGACTGCAACCTACGATGCCTTAATCATTCCCGGAGGACGGGCACCAGAATATATCCGCCTGAATCAGCAGGTGTTAGAAATCACTCGTCACTTTGCCCAAACGAATAAACCTATTGCTGCCATCTGCCACGGCTTACAGTTATTAGCAACTGCTGATGTACTGCAAGGAAAGAGATGTACTGGATACCCCGCTTGTAGCCCAGATGTCAGGAGTGCTGGAGGATTTTATGTCGATATCCCTGTTGATGAGGCAATAGTTGATGGTAATTTGGTGACAGCACCAGCTTGGCCTGCTCACCCTCGTTGGCTAGCAGAATTCCTTATAGTACTTGGAACTAAGATTGAACACCCAGAACTGGCTACAGTTATTTGAAGCAAGACACCAAAAATCTTTTGTGGGGAGTTTCTTTCCCTACTCCCTACTTCAAATAGACTATGGCAAAACAACTGATCTTCCAGGTGACGCTCCTATGTCACTACCGCCAGTTACTCATGGGGGAAACCCTCTAGACGCTAGCCTCTCCCTTTGGGAGAAGACCCTACTAGCTCACAACAGACCAGCAGAAATTATATATTTTCTGAATGGAACTAAATGCAGTAAAAACTACTGTTTTTTGATAAATTGCCGTGGGTTAAATTTGCAGCTAGGATGTCACAAGTACACAAACCATATAGTCTGATTCATTCGCCTGCCAAAGCTGTTTATGACAAATTCTCAGTACATGGAATACTTATTACATTAGGTAAAACGATTTGAAATTTCCCATTTAGAATTTTAAATTTCTTAGCAGTAAGTGAAGCTATAGTGGATTTAGCAATGCTGCTGTTAATGTGGCTAAGGTTAGTCCTGCTGCCAAATTATATGAAGAAGAATTAGTTTAGAAACGCACACTAACTCGATGACAGGCAAAAACGCAAGACATAATGCATTTCTGCGGCTAGTGTCTGGTAATGGGACAGCTTCTGGCTCAGAATCGCGCTATTCGCTGCCCCCCAGTAAAGAGATGGTCATTGGACGCGACCCTAGCTGCCAAGTTGTCTTGGATGCCATGATGTACCGGATGGTATCTCGTCGTCATGCGGTGGTTCGTCCCCTCTCTTTATCCCCAGATAGCAAATTCAGCTGGGTGCTTTGTGATTTAAATAGTGCTAATGGTACTTATTTAAATGGACAACGCTTATATGAATGTCAGGAATTGCACCCAGGCGATCGCATTTCTCTAGGTGCTGATGGCCCGCAATACGTTTTTGAGTACGAGTTTACTTCCCCAACTCCGGCCACAACAGTTAACCAAATTACACCATTACCTTCGGCGACAAATTACCACAGCCACACGCAATTAAAGCAGCCAGATTCTGTTAGCTTCACCCAGCTTTTTCCCATTATTTCTACTGGTAAAGATTTAACTCGCAAAGCTTACCTTGTACCGGGCATACTGACTGTAATCTTTGTAGTGTTAATGTTTGCTACAGTCGGTCAACCCCAAGCTAATCAAGTCATTGTTGCAACTTATATCGCTTTCGCTGCCTACTATTTTGTTTACCAGCTTTGCGGTAAACAGAAGCCTTGGTGGGTACTAATGGGTGCGGCATTAAGTACAACATTGATTTTACTCAGTCCACTGTTGGATGTATTTATTTTCGTGTTTCGCGGTATCCTTCCTGGAAACTTACCCTCACCCCAGGAATCTACTACTTTCACAGAGTTGCTGGTACGAATGTTTTTTGGTGCTGGGTTAATGGAGGAGTTGCTCAAAGCATTACCTATATTGGGAGCGTTTGCCCTCGGCAGAATGTTGCCTTCACCTTGGCGGGAAAAGATCGGTGTCTGGGAACCTTTAGATGGCATTCTCCTGGGAACGGCTTCTGCTGTAGGCTTCACTCTATTGGAAACTCTCGGACAATATGTGCCAGATATTACTCAAAATGTTACGCAACAGGTAGGTATAGGCGCTGCTGGTCAATTAGCGGGTTTACAACTGCTAATTCCACGAATTTTAGGCTCTGTAGCGGGACACATGGCTTATAGTGGCTACCTGGGCTATTTTATCGGGTTGGCTGTTCTCAAGCCTAGTAGAAGTTGGCAAATTCTTTCTATTGGTTATCTGAGTGCCTCTGCGCTGCACGCTCTGTGGAATGCTACAGGATCGATCAATGCCTTGCTGTTAGTAGTTGTTGGGGTGTTATCTTACGCCTTTTTGATGGCGGCAATTCTCAAGGCACGGGCACTGTCACCAACACGATCGCAAAATTTTGCTACCCGATTTCTGGGCCCAAAATAAGAAATGCTGGAGGAGCAAAGAAGAACTATTGATTGTTGACCGATTCCCAATGTTTAATAACTCTTGATATTTATTTCTTGGGATAGATGGCCGATTTTGAAAATAAGCGTACCTTAAATTTAATTTGGGGTGATAATAACTAAAATAAAGAAGTGATGTTTACTTTTTTTATTTACTGTCACCTGTCACCTCTGACCCATCTATCAAGTATTTCCTCCTTACAATTCCGGCTGAGACTCGTTGAGTTGAGTAAATGCATAAGAAGCGATCGCTAAACTAACCTTTGCTTTCTCGACTTCTGATAAAGCTGTCCAGTCGCTATTGTTAAGATTGTTGATGGCAGATGCCACATTTTTCGATTCGCTACTCCGCATAGCGTAAGTATAAGGACGAGCTAAAACTAAAAGATCCTCGGTTCCCCAAGTGGGTAATACTGCCTGAACGCACTCAACTAATGGTTCACCTATTGATTGTCGGGCAGCGAAAATCTCAGCAGCTTTGGTGGCAATGGTGTTGAGCAATGTTTGGGGGACACAGGCGGCAAAAGTATTACGTAGTGTTTCTTGAAGATTCAGCACTAACGCCTGTTGGGGATTGTGATGATAGCTTGACGCAAGGGAGACATTAGACCAAAGTGTGTCTAAATTATCGTAAAAATCTTGCGATCGCGTTGTCAGTTCTTCCTCAAGTAAATCTTGCATTCCGAACTGTTGTTCGAGTTCTTGAAAATAAGCTTCTGACTCTTCGTCAGCTGGATTCCAGGGATAAGTACCATCATCTGGTTCTAGTAGCGCTTCTAATAACTCTAAATCTACTTGAGACGGTAAAGAAGAGAAAGTGTCTGAGCCGTTAATTTTATTAGCCATTTTTCATTTCCTCACGATTATTTGGTGGTATTGACAGCTACAATTTCCTAAAAGAGATTTCCGCAAAAATAGCTGATTTTTTCTCTAGTAAAAACAGATTTTAAAAGCTGATACTTAACACCAAAATTAAAATCCATTTATGCAATAGCTCCGCTAAGAGTCTTCAAGAGTAAACTCCCAAGTCTCGCCTCTAGCACTTCCAAACTTTAGCTGCATTCCTGATTTCAAGGGGACTTCCTCTCGGAGGATTTGTTGCCAGCCATTAGGCCCTAAAAACCAGGTTGTCCCGTAGGTAGAAAAATCTTGCAAATAATAAGTTCGCACCAATGTAGCACCAGTCAGAGTATTACGGCAAAAGATTTCCGCGTGGCGTTTAGATACAGATGGTTCGGGAATAACAATATCATTATCTTTTGTGCGGCCGATGCGAGTGACTCCATAACGCAATAGCCAGGTTTTACCTTTTGGAGTGAGCGATCGCAACGAAGCTGTGGGAAGCGCGGAACCTACATCAGGAATGGCTGTATCTGGTAGTTCAGTAATACCTTCATCTAGATTCTTAATAAGTTCACCATTAAAATCTGGATGCAGGTAGAGGACAGGTAAAGTCCAAGCAGGTTGATTAAACTTATACAGTGTTAATAACTCTTGCCTAGCCAGTGCTACGGCTTCATCAATTGGTTTATGCGATCGCAAGGCTTCGGTAAAGGCTTGAATAAAACTGTGGCTTTCATGATCGGCGATTTCATCGCGCATTCCCAAAACCGCAGGTACGCCATGACGAATTAGTACTTCTGCTAAACTGCTGGCGGGTATAGCCTGATGATTGATAGCAGCTGGTTGTGCGCCCCAACAGGCATTGAAAAGTGCTAGTTTCACACCTGTACGGGTCAAGACTTGGGCCAACTCTATCCCATTCAGGGGCATGTCTGGTCGCAAGAACAGTAACCCTCCGTCTGCTCCTGGTAAACCATGTCCAGCGTAAAAGAAAATATTGTATGCTTTGGTTTCTAATTCTTGAATCAATTCCTGTGGAGTTGGTTGTATGAGTTGATTTACTATACAAGGTGCATATCTTTGGGAATTACCATCAACAGGTGTATCTATAAGAGTTTGCTGTAAAATAGCAGCTTCTTGTTCTAGTTGCAGCTTGTCATCATGACCTAAAACCAGCAGGATACTTAAAGCCTGATCAGTTCGCAAATACGGTAAAGGGTCAACTTCGCTGCTGGTACGACTAAATAGCAAATCTTGGGAGAGAGACATCGCCGATTGACCAGGCTCACGCTGCATAATTTCCCAAGGGAGAGCGATCAGATCCGGGTCACGGATTTCTAACCGAAAGCGCAAACGTGTATGCTGACCCATAGCAATCCCACGACTACGTTCTAGACTACCAAGAATTTGTCCGTCAAATACCCAGCGCCATAAATTCATTCCCAAGTATTGCATCAGACGACTGCTGTAGGGGCCAGTAGTTTGACTTGAAGGGGGTGAAATAAAATCTATGGGGAATGGGTTCGACTTTTGAGATGTTGAGTTTGGGGAAATATCTAGACGACCGTGGCCAGCAAACATCTGCTGCCATTCTTGCCAGACTTGATTGAGTTCAACAGGCCATACACAGTCACGCAAAACGTAGCCACTGGGATAGGGAGCTTTGACCACCCAAATGGCGAAGTTGTCAGTGCCAGTATTTAGGAGACGGGCGATCGCCAAATTCAGGGATGGCATGGATTCATAAAACTAAAAGCTAAAAACAAATAATTCCAAATCAAAATTTTAAAGGTAGAAATTGGATACTTTTTTTACCTTGTAAGTTTTTTACTTTGGTTGTTACTTGTTATTATTCCAGGTCTTTACCAGTTTATCGAGTATTTGACGAAGTTGGGCTGGTGCGGGGTGATTGATTAGCCGGCGGTTGCGGCAAAGTATTACACGAGGGCGACTTATTTGGTTCCAACACCTCAGAGTTTTGAAGTTGAGAAAATTTAATCCATATTTTTTTATTCGCTTCCTGCAAAGGCTTATTAATATCTAGAGGGTTTGGGGGATTGGCTGAAATTGTGGTGGCTGGATTTGAGCAACGCTGCAAATGTACCTCGAAGTCCCCAGAAGCAGGTTTGGGATTTGGTTTGGTTTCGATAACTTGTAAAAAAGCGCCAGGGGGAAGCGATTGGTTGTTTCCCAAAGAAATTTGATTATTAGTTTTAATTACCCAGCCAGCAGAAAGATTATCAAGCGATCGCGTTGCGGGTGTCGCTTCGATGCTATCGTTGGGACTTTGTGTAGGATTGGGAAAAAATGGAAGTAAACCTGATGGCGATCGCAATTCCTTTATAAATAATCCTAAAGAGCCTGCTATTACCACAAATATTAAAGGAACAATCCACTGTAGCGGTAATTGGGCAGGTTTAGCAGGCTCAGTGTCTGGAATCACCTGAGTTTTCTGGTTTGGGCCACCTAAAACTGTCGCATTTGCCCCCTTGGATGCCAAATCAACAGTTTTGGCAGAATAACTCTCAGGAATGAAAGCTTTGATCGTAATTTCTGGTTCCCAGTATTGGACTTGATAATGGACTAAAGCGATGGTGACATTATCGTGTCCATTTTTAGTATTAGCGATTTCGATTAATCTATCTGCAACAGTGGCAATATTTGCTTCCCCAAGTAGAATCGGCAAGATTTCTGTTTCCCAGTATTCCTCCACCCGATCAAAATCACTCAAACCATCGGATGTGAGCAGAAAAATCGCATCTTCGTCGAGCATAAACCGTGCTGATGTGGGGTGTAATGAAGTGCTAGGCCCCATACCCAAAGCCTGGACGAGAGAGCCAGCAGAACTTTGTTGTACAGCATCGCGGTAAATGGCATATCCTAGCCGCACCTCACGGGAAGCGACATCATCATCAAGGGTAACTTGATAACAGCCTTGGCGGGTAATCCAGTAAGCACGACTATCACCCACGTGGGTAATGTACATTTCGTGTGCAACAGGCAATGCCATCACTAAAGTCGTACCCATGCGCTGCCGCCCTTGGCGGTTTTCACTATCATTGCGCTGACTGATTTTGTCATTGGCCATTGCCACTGCTTTATCTAGGTCATTAAGCAGTAGTGAAGGTTCTATGTGGTCGTAGGGAACTTTTGTTAATTGCTGTACCTGCTGCTGGATGGTTTCAATGGCTAAATTTGAGGCGACATTACCACCTTCGTGTCCACCGATGCCATCACAGACAATTGCTAAAGCAGTTGGCTGGGGTGGTTTGCTGATCAGAGTTCCACTAGGGGGGCTACAGGCATCTTCGTTGCGTTGGCGACTTGGCCCAGTGTCGGTTTTGGTGATAATTTTGATTGTGGGAGTTTGCGATCGCCCTAATTGTGCCAGTCCCCCATCTAAAACTCCGATTAATTGGTCAGTTGAATTAATCTCTCCCTGAATTAAAGAAAGGCTGACGTGATTCACAAATTCCGTTATGGCTGGTTTGGCTTCACTAACTAACTGCTGCCAAAATTCACCTAATTGCGGCAATTCTGGTGAAATTTCGCCCTCAAAACGCAAATCCAATAAACGAACTAATGATCCTTCTACGCGTAATACAGATGAGTCAAGGAGGCTAGAAGCGACACCTTCACTTGCAAGAGGTTGCCACAGATGAGCTATTTGCCATAACCAATTGAGTTGGCGCATCGATGTTGCATCACGCCAAGCGGTGGTTAACTCGCTGCCCAAGTACACTTCTTGGATTGTGTCGTCTGCTAATAGCGGCGGTTTTAATAGTGGTGGTTTTTCTAAAAGTAATATTTCTTTTTCATGGGAGGGCCCGTCAGCGATAAAAATTACTCCATATACCTGTGGTACATGCAAGCGGTAGGGAATGAGTCTCAGGTAAGCTCTTAGGGGCTGTAAGTTCTCTAACTCAGGCGTTAGTGCTAATAAACCAGGCTTTGTATCTAAAAGAACAAATTTATCAAGGACTAAATAGCGATCGGCTAATATTTCTCCAGGGCTACCCACACTTGGGCCATCTACCACAGCCCAGAGGTAATTTTTGGGCAAGGGCGTGGAACATCGCTGGCAAAACTTGTGAGTCAGGGGGTTAGCAGCCTGACAATTTTCGTTTGGACAGTAGAGCGTTGCCGCGTCATTTTCCATAGTTTTCGCACCGATCAGCGATTGGCAATTTCTTTAACAGCATTAGTGGGGACAATCTAGACCGCTCATATTTCTTAAACTTGACATATCCAGACTTTAGATGATGATTTTAGCTGGCGGATATCAGCAGGTGCTAATACTTAAACTTATCCAAAAAACCCGCTCCTGAGTCAACCCTACAGCCTCATCATAGCTTTTATTGCTCTGCAACTATCCATCGCCAAAGCAACTAGCTCTAACCCTGTTACCAAAGCATAACCTAAGCATAACTGCACCCCAAGCTTTTGCTGAATTATCCCATCATCAACAGGCAGATAATGTTGGCATTTATTTAGTTTATAAGTAGGATAGCAACAATTAACTTTAATTAAGAATTAAGAATAACAAATATACTTTTGGCAAAAGTATCTGGTGAATGAAGAAAACCTTTCTCTAAATATCTCTCCTTACAGGAGAGATATTTTAAAATTTTCCCCTTCCTTGTAAAGAAGGGGGTTAGGTTTTTCGCAGGCTTTTCCAGATGGTCTGGATTGTCAGAAGGCTTTAGGTTGTTTGCTTGTCGTCAATTGCAACTTGAGGAACTCCCATGCTGTAGTTGGTGACGCGAGCAGAGAGATTGTAGCTGATTTCGCCGTGTTGGAGGAGCGATCGCAAATAATGCTCTAAGTCTGACCCCACACGGCGCAAATTATAGTCCGTGAGGTCTGCGCCGCTAGATGCTTCGACTAGCTCATCAAATTTTCGATAAACTTTTTGCAGCGCGTCTTCATTCCAGTTAAATTCGTTATCTGGGTCAATATCTAACGTTAAGACCTGTTGACTTGGAATCAGTTCGCCATCCCGGTCAATTTCGCCTGCAAAAATGCGAACATGCCGGGTTGTGGACTTGAGCAGCATCGGGTTATCCATAAGAGGGTGTAAGATTTGGGTGGATTACACTGAAATTATTGTAAACGCTATATTGAAGCTATGAATGCTCTCAATTTACAAGGTTTGAAGGCAGCTTCAAAAGGGTATATTGAATGGGCATAAGTAAAAATATCACCTGTACTGATTAACTTACTACTACTGTTAAGAGTTGAAGACATAATTAGCAGCTAGTACTGACAGTAGTCCAATTATTTTTTTGTAAAAATTGCTGGGAGAAATATTTTTATTTGGGGTATAGAAATAAATCAAAGCGGTGTGTGAATCTTACCTCCTGCTAGGTTTTTCAGACTTATGAAGCCGAAAAACCAGTAAGAGGAAGCACTCACCAGGAATAATTTGATCTGTGTACATTTTTTTATGGAGAACAAAAGTTTTTACTTTAATAATTCTGCTCATCAATTTCTTCAGAATTTCCTATTGCAAAAAACGTACATCAAGTAATTTCACTGAACAGTGCTACATCTACCTCTGGCTTTAAGAATTTCAAAAAAATTAAGCGATTTTACTTACGTATAAACACCAAAATTAGAGTAGCAAGTCAAACTGTTATTGACGTTCACATAAAGTTGATGTAAAAACCTTTAAAAAGGTTGCACAACTTCTTACAGAAACTTTATTGTGTAGAATCTTAAAAACTGAATAATAGTTATGGCTCACCATAAGCTACATCTAGTAGTAGAGGAATATCAAAATCTAGACGGTGAAAATTTAGCTTATAAACAAAACACAGGAGAGGGAAATGGAATACAAGAGTGATTGATGAAGAAAAATTCTTAATTCAAGCACTTTGGATTCAAAAGAGATATAACGAATTTTTGCTGGACATCTACCTCCTCGCCCTCAAGACAACCAAGTAAAGGAATCTCAATAGTTATGAACTCCAAAGCATTACCACGCCAGATAAATAATCTCGAAGTAGGTGTTTATGAGTGCGAAATCCATCTCAAATTCCGGTTGATTGAGGAAAAGAGTTTATTGAGCGATCGCGAACAACTCTTACAAGTGCTACTTGATGCTTTAACTGAAGGTTCTGATGACTTTCTAGAGACGCTACAAGCGTCCGTTAAAGCGCAGGAAGTATCTGAGTTTAAAGCTTCACCTCAAATGCGTCGTCAGCTTATGCGCTTACGTAATGCTGCCGAAAATCCCCAGTCTTAAAGGTATAATTTAAGCGGTTGAAAAACATAAATTGAGCATCAAATCAAATGTTGATCCTATAGCCCCGTTGCAATAAAAACTAATCAGCGAGTAGAATTCATCAAATATTGTGATTTCTACTTTGTGAAAGTCTTATTGAGCAACACAAAGTCCCAGGAACAGTTTCCTTTATTAAAAACTTTGTAGCAAAGGGTACTGGTAGAATCTGAGAGCAAACTCAGCCGGGTGCATTTTACCGAGTTTTTATGAAAACATTGCAGGAAGAAAATCCTGTGTCTTTACAGATGGGGAAGTGGACAACAGGCGCAAATCCCATGAAAACCTAAAAGACCAAAGTAAATATAAACAACCTTTCTTTTAGCTTTTGACTTTAACTAAGTGCCTGATTTGCTGAAATACTTAGGGGAATGGGGAATGGGGAATGGGGAAGAAGCAGGGGGAGCAGGGGGCAGGGGGCAGGGAGCAGGGGACAAGAGGTGAGAACTTGAAACAAGTCTTTCCCCAATTCCCAATTCCCAATTCCCAATTCCCAATCCCCAATCCCTATTTAGCCAGCCCGTGTTCTAGAGCAAAACGAACTAACTCTGTACGGCTATTGGTTCCAGTTTTACTAAATAAACGGCTAACATACTTTTCTACATTGCGGACGCTGGTTTCTAAGCGACGGGCGATTTCTTTATTCATCAACCCTTCAGCGACCAAATTTAAGACACTTTGTTCTCTGGGAGTCAAATCAATTTTAAAAGGGGCTGGCGATTGGGAAATGGCATTTCTTTGAGTTAACAACGCCTTAATTTGGGCAATCTGATTGGCTAGTTCAGCAAGATCGGGGGTTTCAGCATCATCTCCCGTATTTGCGGACTTAGCAATGCGGCGGGCTAGCAAATTTTCGACTATCGCCACTAACTCGTCTGGATCGAAGGGTTTGGGAAGATAGGCATCAACACCAGCATGATATCCTTGGATGCGATCGCCTGTCATACCCTTAGCAGTTAAAAATACTACCGGCAGTGCCTGGAAGCGGGGGTCTTCTCGCAGTTGCTTCAAGAACTGGTAGCCATCCACCTGGGGCATCATGACATCAGAAATCACTAAATCAGGTGTATTCATCTGCATCCATTCCCAACCCTCAAGGGCGTTACTGGCGACTTGAACGCTGAAACCGCTCTCTTGCAAATAGTCTTTCACGGCTTCCCGTATCCCTGGTTCATCATCCACCAGTAACAATTGTGCTGACATTTAAAATTTCCTTGAATTTTCCTTTTTCCAATTTAGCGAAACTTGACGGTGATTTAACAAGAGGATTGTTGTAATGCCCTGTGAAGGAGGCAAGAAGCAGGGGGCAGGGGGCAGGGAGCAGGGGGCAGGGGGCAGGGGGCAGGGGCCAGGGAGCAGGGGCAGGGGGCAGGGGGCAGGGAGCAGGGGGCAGGGAGCAGAGGGCAGGGAGCAGGGAGCAAGAGGTAGGAATTTAGAACTCACTTTATTGTTAAAATCCCTGCATGATAATCCAAATTACCCCCGCAGCTACTAGAGGTACGCTGATGTTATCTGTGCCGTGGGGTGAGACTGCTTCTACTAGGGTGGCGAAAATAGCAGTTATTACCGTAGTGAACAAAGCCCATTCTAAAGTGAAAGGTTTTGCCAGGGGACTTAGTGACGAACCTGGTAGCAGCAACAGCACTAAGAAAATTGCCACTGCACTCGCCACAAACATTGCTGCCGAACCCTCCCAGGAACGCACAGAATTTCCTACTTGGTACTTATGCTGTCCGAAGCGTCTACCAATTAATGCTGCCAATGCATCACCCCAAGTCATGGCCATTATCCCAGCTACAGCGATTGGGGCACTATCTACCGGCCCGTCTGGCCGCCATAATAGTCCGAAAAGCAGTGTCACTGAGATAGCAAAATAAACTGTACCGGGTGAGCTATCTTCGCTATCCATTGCGCCAATAATTCGGTAGCGGTAAAACAGGTAGTTAAGTCCAATAAAGGTAGCAAAGGGTATAATTCCAATTTCCCATCGGTTAAACAGCAACAGGACACCGAAAACCCACATCCCTGCACCAATATGAATTACTTTACGGGTCAAATCCGGTTTTACATCAAACAGCCTACGCAGTCCCTCGCCAATAACTAGCAGACTAATCGCGTAAATATAAGAAATAGCTAGCCCGATAAAATCATTTGTCATTTGTCATTTGTCATGGGTTATTTATTCTCCTTGTCCCCTTGTCCCCCTCATCTCCCCCTGCTTGTTCATTTAGTACGATCGCTATTTCGTCTCAGGTTCTTTTCTAGTAATGAAACGCTACCAATACCTTGAAGAATACCACGACCGATTAAACCTAAACCCCTACCAATTATTTGGGTAAGGACGAAGACTATACCACTACCTACAAAAGATAAGAGTGATTTTAAACGCGGTGCGATCGCATCACTAAATTCTAAAAATAACGTCACTACTAGAGGAATATTAGAAAGTTTTACCAACTCCTGATTTCGAGGAGCATAAATTGAAGTGCTGGCAATACCACGAGGCGCAATTACCAACAGATCGTAGCGGCTCTCAAAAACTGCTTTCGGCTCATTTATATAATTTTTTAACCGATATTTCCACGACAAATCATTTCTAAAACGTTCAATCTCTCTTGTAGAGATAAATTGCCGCCCGTATAAGTTTTGTTTAATCACTTCCACATCTGCTAAAGAATTTAACAGTGGTTGCACTACCCCATTCGCTACCTGAATCAGCAAGTTCTCTAAAATCATTAATGTTTGGGACTTAGCCTCTTCGCTCACCACTGGATATGAGGTATTATCAATGTTCAATTCTATTTGAAAGAGCAGATAAGAATATAACTCACAAACTAGCGGAATACCATTGAGAATATCTCTTTGTACAACTTCTGTATTTTGTAGCAACAAATTAACAATTTCTATGTTCTGATCTCCTATTTTTATTCGAGAAAATCTGCCAAAAAAATCTGTAATGCCTGCTTGCAATAAATCGTACAATAAGGTAGTTCTTACCTCATATAATTGATTAATCTCGATTTGAGAAGCACGCAGTTCATCCAACTGCTCAGTCAATTTTTGCAGGAGCAGATAAAGTAGTTCTCGCTTTTTATCTTCACGAAAAATGTCAATTTCTAAAGGTACATCTGTGACATTTTGTAAAGGAAATTGAAGTTTGGTGATGCAAGACGCAAATAAGGCAGATTGTAGCGCTCCCGGACTAAGTAAAGGTGATATATGCCTTTGCTGAATCGTACTACTTAATGAAGGAGCCAGAGGTGGCTCATCAGCAATTGGAATATGTTCCTCTTGCCTTTCTTGTGATGAAACCAACAACCGATTTAGCAACCAACGAGCCGCTAAGAGTTCTCGCCTCTGTCCAGCTAGAATTGCTCGATCTAGTACTGGTAATCCGGGAACTTGTAATTGTGCTATGACTGCGGCTAGGGTAGCATCAATGTAAGTAATCCCTGACAAACGTAAATTATTTCGTAGTTTAGAAAAAGGGAGTGGGGAGCGAGGAGAGAGGCGATTAATCGCGTCTGTACTAGGAATTGCGATTGCTTCTGTGTCTCGAAACCAATAGGAACCTCCCTCTGCAACTTCTTGCATAGCGGCAACTAACTCAGCAAGTGGTGTACCTTTAGGGCAGTAGCCATTTACACCAATAGATTTTGCAGCTAATAGCAGTCCTTGTTCTCGAACAGAACTAAGAAGCAAAATTGGCAGGTTGGGATATAAGGCTTTGAGTTGCCGACAGAATTGTAAACCTAGCTGCTGGCTGGTGGTAGAACGACTATTACCGAATTCCAAAACCACCAAATTTACCTGTTTAGGGTCTTCTTGGGCAATTTCTGCTAGAATCTGCAAGGCAGTGGTATCAGTTTCTACTACTCCTGTTACTTCCAGGTTAGGAATTGCTTCCAGAGCTACCCTTAATCCCAAACGAAAAATCGGGTCTTGGTCGATTAACAATAATCTTAGATGGCGATCGCTCATAGTTTACTCAATTAGACAAGCACTGTTTTTTACCAATTAGAAAACAGCTTTGATACAGAACTTTGTCTTCCCCATTGTCACCTGTTTTCGCCAACTAATAAATCGATCATAATTGGCTTATGCAGCCGTCACTGTGTAATTAAATGAACTTGAGTATTCGGCACTGGTTGGCAGAACGCTATATCGCAATCAATCAAATTAGCGGATTTTCGGCGGGGCAATTGGCAGGTATTGCCTACCGGATTGTTCAGGATATGGAAGTCAAAAGCCTGATGCCTTTTGATATCTGTACTTTGGTAGAAGTTTTAGAACTGCCTTTAGGGATTGTTTGGGAAGAAATTAGTGTCATTTCCCAGTTAACAGAAAACTTGTTGCGTAGTCTCAGCCAAAAGAAGCCGTTAAAACGTAACGAGGGCACGTGGTTAGCGTTTCAAATTGCCTATCTCCACGCTTTACAAGCAATTTTAGAGCAGGAAGCAAGCCTACGAAGACCGTGGCTGGATCGGGCAAGTATACCAATCCAAGCACAAATACTTAAAGAGGATGTGGGTAAACTCACCCTCCAAGATTCACAACTACAAGGATTGCTGAAAACTCTCAGCCCAGGTAAATTAACTGATACCCAAGCGGAACAAGCATTGTCTCTGGTTGCAGATTCATTACTGGTGCAACAAATAAACCATGCTGTCATCGCTTGGTTTATTGCCAATGGTGCAGAAGAATATGAAGCAAAACTCTTAACACAGCGTTTGGTCAACTCACTTCCTGGTGACATACTAGTAGTCGTTACTGAAAATGCTGCCCCTTTAGCTCAACTGCAAAAATTCTTCCGTTTGGGGATTTCATTATCTCCCAATTTGATCGCTCCAGAAGTTGGTTCTCCAATTGGTGAGAAAATTGACTTGTATCGAGAACATTACCGTGCAAGTTTGATTAAAAATCTCAGTATGCCTTTACTTGTAGAATCCTTTGCTCTTAAGGATATCTATGTACCGCAAAAAGGTTTACCAATAGAGGAAAGTATTTTTAATTTGGATCAAAAAGCTGTTAAACCAGTTGATTTAAAGACATGGGCAGAGCAACAACTAGCTGATTTAGAAACGATCGCTATTATTGAGTCGGAACCTGGCTACGGAAAAACTAGTTTTTGCCAACTTTGGGCAGCACAAATAGCACAAGAAGTTTACCCGATTTGGATGCCTGTAATAATTAGGTTACGGGATATAACTTATGGCAAAACTTTAATCGAAACCCTAAATTCTGCTTTTGATGTTAATCTTTCAACTTGGTTAGAGCAAGAAAATCTTCCTTGTCTGTTGCTCCTAGATGGTTTAGATGAATTGCCCCCTTCTGCTCATGGTATCAGGGCAAAAGCAATTTTTATTCAGCAATTACTAAATTTTCAATCTCAGCATAGACACAAAATTGTGTTAACGAGCCGATCAAAAACATTGCAGGAAATCGCCCCAGAAATACCTTTACCATTGAGGCGAATTATCATTCAGCCGTTGGATGCGGACGAACTCAAACAATGGTTTCAGCAGTGGGCAAAAGTGCAATCGTTGGCGATCGCTCAAAATTTCTTTACATTCTTAAAACAATCTGGCTTATT
Organism: Nostoc sp. UHCC 0252; assembly: GCF_034931145.1. Taxonomy (NCBI): domain Bacteria; kingdom Bacillati; phylum Cyanobacteriota; class Cyanophyceae; order Nostocales; family Nostocaceae; genus Nostoc; species Nostoc sp. UHCC 0252. Next base: position 43,793 of record NZ_JAYGHE010000011.1, read on the forward strand.
TACCAGCCAGTCAAGGTTTCCAGAATTATCTATCCTTGTCCGTCAGCCCCTAATGTTGCATTTATTGGGCATCTTACACCGTGACGGACTGCTAAATGATGAAGTATTGCAATTAGCTGCTAACACCCCAAAGTCTTCTCTATTATGGGAAATCTATCATCGCCTGAGCCGATGGTTGTTGGGCTATCCGCTAACTGGTGGAATCAAAACCATGCTACTGCGCTCAGGAACGGCTCATATTAACCGGACTCCAGAAGCGATCGCTAATTTACTTGCTAATCGTCATCCCCAAGATTTGCTTGAGCAGATGCAAGCGATCGCTCTTAAAATTTTACACTCGCAACGTCACCAAATTAATTTGGCTGAAAAATCTCCAACTTTGCCAAGGTTTTACTTTCAAGTTCCAGATTCGGATATTTCACGTAGAAGCACGGAAGCACAAAGTAGTTTAATTGAGTTTTCGCATATTAAGTTAGGAGAATTTCTTTGTGCTAAGGCTGTGACTGCTGAGTTGAAATTACTGACTCAGTGCCAAAATGAGGCTCATAGCCCGCTCACTTTTGTGCTTGATTCTCCCAGTAGCGCTGCCCAGCATATTTACAATTTACTGGGTTACGGGATACTTAGCCAAGAAATTGAAGAACTAGCGATCGCAATTTTACGCCGCGAACAAAAGCATAAGTTTTCTTTTGAAGTTTTGTTTCAACGGCTTTTGTCTTTCTGGCGTGCTTACTGTCAAGGCTGTTGGTTAGACGAAGGGATAGCTCACAAAGCTTTGACTCATTTCCATGCACTGCAAAACCCGTTGAATGTTGAGCAAGTGAATGCGGCGGTGGGACTGAATGTGTTTTTATTGCTTTGTGCTTGCTATCGAGAAACAAAAATTCCTTTTTGGCCTTGTGGAAATCCGCTCAATTTCACAGAATTCAATCCAGAGGCTTTAAATGTACTAATTGCGAGGACAACTGTTTTGCACAAAAATGCCTTCGCAACCCGAATCAAGTCTTTGGCTGGACTCAATTTATCGGGAGCCTCTTTACTACAAGTAATGTTAACTGGAATAAATCTTGAGCAGACAAACTTATCTAATGCCGAATTGATAGGGGCGAATTTGGCTGGAGTCAATTTGCAACAGGCGAATCTCGCAGGCGCAAACCTCCAACAGGCGAATCTCGCAGGCGCAAATCTTCAACAGGCGAATCTTGCAGGCGCAAACCTCCAACAAGCTAACCTGATGGGGACAAATCTTAATTCAGCCGATCTTACCAACGCCTGCTTATTTGATGCTATCCTCACAGAGTCTGACAAAAAATTAGCTGCTGTTAATGGTGCTTTGTTTTCCAATGAGTCGTTCCAAAGACTGAAAAACTTGCGAGCGCAGCAACCCTTTTTAAACACTGTCCAAGTTACGACTAACCCAGATAATAATTGGAACAAACCCCCTGCGATCGGAATAATTGAAAGCTCTGAAGGCACAATTTTACCAGTAGGCTTATATGATGATGATGTCGATGATGAAACAGTCTTTGGCAACCACTCCATTGATGTGACTGATGATGATTATTAGATTTTATTAGCTAGGGAAGCTAGAATCCAAACTAGAAAAGACTCCTAACTTTCATCACCCTTCTTCCGGGTTGCGGTAGCCAATAAAGTTAATACTGTACTCAGTAATCCGCACTCCTGTTTCTTCTTCAATTTTACGAATCAAATCTTCTGGTAGTTCCACATGAACATCAAGAATTTGATTTGTATCCACACAGTTTATGTGACTGTGAGAGTCACTGATATTGCCGTACAAACGCCCATCACAGCGTTCAATACATTCAATAATGCCCTGACTGGATAATGCTTCTAGATTTTGATAGACAGAAGTATGACCGATCTCTTTACCCTCTTGGTTCAAGCGATCGTAAATCTCTCTAGCAGAAAGATGTTCATTTGCTTGCCAAAGTAATTCCAGAATAAAGCGACGTTGACGACTAACGCGCATACCGAGTATTTGACACCGATCTAGCGCATCTTCTAGAGAACGAATTGGTTTTGTAGAAATTGTTTGTTTTTGCATATTACAGCTTGTTAACTGTTAAGGGAATTTTCCCATTGAAATTTTTATTGTTTATTTAATGTATCGCGGAAGTTCCCATCTTCTCTACGATAAGCTGCTCGATTTCAACTTTTAGTAGGTGAAGATAGGGAGCGGTGAGGAGCAAAACAAATACGTTAATGTATGATGAAGCACTAATTTTTCGGGTATTTTAGATTAGTATTTTGACCATCAATGCTATAGGCGAGAACCAAGCCAATAGGTATATGTTTCAAGAACAAAATTTAGGTCTTGGGAATCAGGAATTCTGACAAGAATAGGGAATGTCAGACCAATGCAACTACGGACTTCTAATGGCTATTCCCGATGGATTGGGAGAGCTACGTCCGTTTATAGGTCGGGATAGTTCACTATCTGCAATAGTATTGGACACCTTTGTTATACCTACACTTTTGTTCTGGCTTTTTGATGCTGCAAAAGTAATAGGTGAGGATAAATAACAACGATCTATTTTTTGCTTCTTGATGGCTACTTTGTCAGACCTTAATCTAAAACAAACTCATTACAACTTTAACTTAAAATTGCTGTAAATGTCCACTTTGGGGCAGGCGTTGCCTTTCCTGAGTAGGTTGATTCTAATGGCATACTATGTAAATTAGATAAAAAGTAAGTATAAAATGCAAGCTTAGGAACGATTAGTATCACTAAATACTAATTGCTTTGTAAAGAAGACTTTGTGCTAGTAGTAAGCGTCAAGCTAGCGTCAATCCCTGAAAGCTGCTACTGTATATTCTCGATCCTACAATTGAGCAAAAAGAAAGTGGCTGCTGAGTCAAAGACAATTGCGATCGCACTCAATAATGATTTCATTAACAATCTGGATCTGTCGCCTGCCTCAACGGTGATTGAACAAATGCTGCAAGATGGGGTTGCATCCCATGAGCAGCAACTACGCTTCGATATCAATTACGATCTCGAACCTGGCGATCCACGGGAACTATCAGAAATTCCAGAAATCCGGCTGTGGTTTGTGCGCCTAGATGCCAAATACCCCTGGTTAGTATTTTTACTAGATTGGAAAGCTGGGGAATTTGCTCGTTATGCCGCCATGCTAGTACCACACCAATTCAGTTCCAAAGATGGTATTCAGTATAATCCTGAAGCCTTAGAGATATTTTTGATGCACAAAATCTTTGTTTTAGGTGATTGGCTTAAACAGCAGGATATTCCCAGCCTCTCGCGGTTGAAATCCATGGCCCAAATGCTGGGTTATGAATTAGACGATGCTTTTTTTGAGATATTTTAATAAGAAAGAATTCAGGAGTCAGGAGTCAGAATTCAGAAAAAGGTTAAACGACTGGTGGATAGCCCAGCGTCTCATAGAGAACGTCTTGATTCTGACTTCTGTATTCTTCTTCTGAATAACCGCAAAATCTAGCTGTCACAACCAGGTTTTGCGGTCATTCAGCAAACGCATAGCTACATTGGATATGCAATAAACTAATTGTAGAAATTGGGACAAACTACTGGTTTAGCCACCCCAGATTTTCTCTAAAACTGCGTTTGGTGAAATATCTGCTGTTTCTCCCGTAGGGGATTTAATGGGCAGAAATTTATCGTTTTTCGGCAACAACTTAGCTGGATCGGTGGGGCCAAATAGGGCGATAGTATAGGTTTGAACTGCAACGCTCAGTTGTAGTGCCGGATTATCAGTAGACAACATCAAATTTGCACCGGCAATCATAGCAGTTAACTTGCCAATATCATCTGGGGCTGTCACCTTGATATCTGGAGAAGACCCCAGAAGCGATCGCACAAACTGCTCATCGTCAATTCCCTTAACAACCACCACAGGCAGATCCGGCTGCTTGTCTTGGAAGCCTTGAATAATTTGATGCCAACTTTGGACAGGATAGATTTTATCCAGTTCTTTAGCCTGGGTTAACTGCCCAGAACCGCCATGAATCAAGATATAGCCTGTTTCATGCACGCCTAAGCGTTTTTGTTCATTTTGTGCCCACTCAATATCTGCTTTTGGCACATTTACAGCTAACTCTGGGACAGGGCTATTTATTTCCAACGGTTGCAGCAAATCGTGATATACTGCCGCCGCATACTGGGATGCTTTAAATGGCACAGCATGGGTCAGAAAAACCGAACCTTTGCCTTGGTAGCCAATACGTATGGTAATTCCCGTCAACCAGAGTAAAAGACCCAGCAACCAAATTTGCTTAACAGCAATGACAACATCGTATTCACGATCGCGAATTATCCCGACCAAGTTACCCCAATCTGCCAGACTATTGCGGTCTTGAAAATCAAAGTTCAGCACCTCGTGAACTGACTTGCTCACTCGATAGGCAGCCTTTGACCGGGGTTCAACAATGACATCTATCTGAGCGTCAGGATAATTGCGCTTCAGGTCATCTAGAGTCGGGAAGAAGAGAATTTGGTCGCCAATTCCGCCAGGTACAAGGGCTACTACTCGCATAATATTTATTGACGCTTACTCGCTCCCTATTTTAGGGGAAAATATATAGCTTAAAGATTGAGGAATTCTGTGTATTTACTAATTCCAGCTGCGGGAATCGGAAAAAGAATGGGGAGTAACCGCAATAAACTCCTGCTGAAAGTGCGATCGCAACCAATTATTGCCTGGACTCTATTAGCCGCAGAAGCCGCCAATACAATCAGTTGGATCGGGATTATTTCTCAACCCACTGATTGGCCAGACTTCAAAGCAATTCTCGCCGACCTCAAGCTCACGAAACCAGTGGAATTGATTCAAGGTGGTTCCACCCGTCAAGAATCTGTTTACAATGGCTTGCAGGCTTTGCCAGTAGCCGCAGAACAAGTGTTGATTCATGATGGGGCCAGATGTCTGGCCACGCCAGATTTATTTAACTCTTGTGCCGAAGCCATTCGCCACTGTCCCGGTCTAATTGCTGGTGTAGCCGTTAAAGACACCATCAAAGTTGTCGATGAACAAGGTGTAATTCAAGAAACACCCGACAGACAAAAATTATGGGCAGCACAAACTCCCCAAGGATTTGATGTGAAATTATTGAAACAATGCCACGCTGAAGGTGTCCGGCAAGGTTGGGAAGTAACTGACGATGCCGCTTTATTTGAGAAGTGCGGTATCGAAGTCCGAATTGTTGAGGGAGAGGAGACAAATTTAAAAGTGACAACTCCTCAAGATTTAGCGATCGCAGAATTTATTCTTACAACTAGAGGTTTTTGAGGGAATGAGGAATTGGAAATTTGAGGGCTAACAATATTTTGACAATTTACGATATAATGCCACACACTTGTTGATTGTTAGTTGTCATGTACTAATGACCAATGACTAATGACCAATGACCAATGATTAATGACTAAATGATTACAGCCACAGCGACGAAGATAGAAGCAATTCTCTATTTAAAGGGTAAACCCTTGTCGCTCGGCGAAATCGCCGAGTATGCCGCGTGCGATCGCGCCACTGTCAAAGAAGGCATAATTGAACTTATGGACAACTATGCCCACCGAGATAGCGCTTTAGAGGTAGTAGAAACCCCAGATGGTTACAGTTTGCAACTAAGGTCTGACTTTCATGATTTAGTGCAAACAATGATACCAGTAGAATTGGGTGTAGGTGCATTACGGACTTTGGCAGCGATCGCTCTTAATAGTCCCATACTCCAGAGCGACTTAATTAACCTGCGCGGTTCAGGAGTATATCAACACGTTCCAGAACTCGTAGAACTTGGTTTCATTCGCAAACGCCGAGACAGCGATTCTCGCTCCTACTCACTCCAAGTAACCCCAAAATTTCATCAGTATTTCCAAATCGAACAACTCCCGCAAATACTTTCCACCACTCAAAAGGAAGAACAACTAGAACTAGAACTAGAAGGAGTGGGAACTGGGGAGTAGGGAGCAGGGGGCAGGGGGCAGGGAGCAGGGAGCAGGGGGCAGGGAGCAGGGAGCAGGGAGCAGGGAGC